>CAMDKJ010000172.1 GCA_945900705.1 Bifidobacterium breve
CTACCCCTTTCAAAGCGCGAGACCGGCACCGTCCGAACAGGTGTTCGGATGACACTAACGCGAGGGGCCGACAGATTGGGGGAATCAGGTGTTCGGCGCGGCGTATTGTTCGCGCGAGCCCACTAAGTCGCGGACCTCACTACATCCCCGGCCACCTCGGCGAACCCCGAACGTAGGTCTTCGACCAGCTCGTCAAGATCTGGTACCGCCCGGTCATCGGCTGAAATCCCGACATAAGCCGTACCGTCATAGGTGACCATCGTGACATTAACCGCGGCCCCAATCGTTGCCACCAGCGGATAGACAGCCAACATCTTGGCCCCGGCTAGATATAGCGGCACCGGCGGGCCGGGCACATTGCTAGCGGTTACGTCACTGCTTTGGGCCGCTTGGGCAAGCAACGGGACGGGCACGAACCAACTGACCTCGGCCAACGGATCGGCCAGTCGTAAAGCTGGCTCTTGACGCCAATTGGCGACCAGGTCATTCGCCGCCCTCATCCGCTCGCCCACGGTCAGGCCGGCAATGGGGAACGGAAATCTAGCGATACTGACCGCATTGGACACTTGTCCGGTGCGATCGCCAGGATCACCACGCAAACTGATTGGCACATTTATGCGCAGTTCATCAACTACTACCCCATGGCGGCGATGGTAGCTATCAAAACCCCCTGCTAGTGCAGCGAGGAAAGCATCGTTAACACTGAAATCACGTGACTTCGCGGCTCCGCGAAGTGCCGCGAAAGGCAGATTAAAGGCCGCGAAGCGGTAGGTGGTGCCGCGACCGGACATTACCGGTGACATGGGACCATCACTTACGGCCGTGAATCGGCCAATTGACGAAACGGTATCCCACACCCGAGACCAAGTTTGTGTGGGATCAGTGAAGCTACCTCGCGCCAGGCCCATCGCTCCGCGCACCGAACTCACCGCGAGTTCAGCTCCCCATTTAATGTTGTCGGTGAGATTAGCAATCGTGACATCGGTGACCGACACCTCCTCTGATTCTGGCGCCGGCGGGGGCACCGGCTCATCAGGATTTGTTTCATCACCAAGTTCAAATAATGAAAGCGCGATCATGACGGTCGCTGCACCGTCTGCAATTGAGTGATGCAGTTTCAACAAAAAGGCCGACTGCTCCCCCGGAAGCCCCTCGATAAGGGCTGCTTCCCAAAGGGGGCGGTTGTGGTCAAAGTCGGTCAAACTCATGCGGCGGGCATCATCAAGTAGCCCCTGCCAGCCCGCAGCTACCGGCAACCGATACCTACGCACATGCACATCAAGATCAAAATCCGGATCTATCGCCAATCGCGGCGCCGAAAACCCCGTTGCTCCATAGAGTGGGCGCTTACGAAGTGCCGGTACAAATAGTGTTAGCCGATTAAGTCGCGCATGTAAACGACTCCAATCAGGAGCGCTGTCTAAAACTGCGAGCGCAATTACCGTCGAACGCAGTTTTGGGTCGGCACTGGCGGTACGAAATGTCGCAGCGTCCCAGCCACGTAATTGGGTGCCGACTCCGATATTCGCGTACCCCATTTATTCGACCGACGCCATGATGTCATCGCTCACATCGAAGTTCGCGTACACATTTTGCACATCATCGCTATCCTCAAGGACGTCAATCAACTTGAATACCTTGCGGGCACCTTCTTCGTCCAATTCAACCGTGACGCTTGGAAGAAATGTGGCCTCGGCAGATTCGTAGTCCAGGCCAGCACTTTGTAATGCAGTGCGCACCGCAACCACATCGGTAGCCTCACTGACAACCTCGAAAGACTCCCCTAAGTCGTTGACTTCTTCAGCCCCGGCATCAAGTACCGCACCCAGAATCTCGTCTTCGGTAAGTCCTTCGGCTTTTGGCACAATTACTACGCCTTTACGAGCGAACAGATATGAAACCGAGCCGGGGTCGGCCATCGACCCGCCGTTCCTTGTCATCGCGACCCGAACTTCAGAGGCCGCGCGATTGCGGTTATCGGTAAGGCACTCAACCAAGAATGCCACCCCATTTGGTCCGTAGCCCTCGTACATGATGGTCTGCCAATCAGCGCCACCTGCTTCAAGGCCGGATCCACGCTTTACCGCCCGCTCAATATTGTCAAGTGGCACCGAGGTCTTGCGCGCCTTTTGAACCGCGTCATAAAGGGTTGGGTTACCAGCGAGGTCACCGCCTCCGGTGCGCGCTGCCACCTCGATGTTCTTAATCAGGCGGGCAAATAGCTTTCCTCGGCGGGCGTCAACAACTGCCTTTTTATGCTTGGTGGTCGCCCACTTGGAATGACCGCTCATGAGTGCTGCCTCACAATCTGAACGAATAAATCATGGATACGGGTGTCACCCGTCAGCTCGGGATGAAATGACGTGGCGAGCCGGACCCCTTGACGCACCGCCACGATCGTACCCGCGGCGCCATTGCGCCTCAGAATCGAGAGCACTTCAACCCCAGGCCCCGTTGACTCCACCAACGGCGCCCTGATAAAGACCGCCTTAAAAGGCGTCGTCCCCACCACGGGGACGTCTAGATCGATTTCGAAGGAATCGACCTGGCGGCCAAAGGCATTGCGCCGAACCGTGACGTCTAGGCCACCGATTGTTTGTTGATCTGGCCGCGCGTCGGTCACCCTGTCGGCCAGCATGATCATTCCCGCACATGAGCCATACATCGGGAGCCCCGCACTGGACGCGGCACGAAGTGGCTCGAACAGACCGGCACGGATCGCCAAATTTGACATAGTTGTTGACTCGCCACCGGGTATGACAAGACCAGAGATCCCGGATAAGTCGGCAGCACTGCGCACTCGAATCGTTCGCGCCCCCACGGCCTGGAGTGCTACCTCATGTTCTTTTACATCGCCTTGAAGTGCCAGCACCCCGATAAGCGGGGAGGTGGTCACCAGCCTCGATCCTCCAGTCGGTGCGCTACCGGAATATCGGCGACGTTAATTCCAACCATCGCCTCACCCAAGCCGCGCGATACTTTCGCCACTACATCCGGATTATCAAAATTCATGGTTGCTTGCACGATGGCTTCGGCGCGGCGCACCGGATCGCCAGACTTAAAAATACCCGACCCAACAAATACCCCGTCGGCACCAAGTTGCATCATCATCGCCGCATCAGCCGGAGTTGCTATGCCGCCAGCGGTGAACAAAACCACCGGCAGCCTGCCTAGGCGTGCAACTTCAGCGACTAGGTCGTAGGAGGCCTGCAACTCTTTTGCGGCCACGTAAAGCTCATCCGGTGACATCGACGTCAAACGAGCGATATCACCACGAATGCGACGTATATGGGTGACCGCATTGGAGACATCACCGGTACCCGCCTCACCCTTGGAGCGGATCATCGCCGCGCCTTCGTTCAACCGGCGCAGTGCTTCGCCAAGGTTGGTGGCACCACATACAAATGGCACGGTGAATAGTTGCTTGTCAATGTGGTTGGCGTAGTCGGCTGGGGTGAGCACCTCTGACTCATCAATGTAATCAACACCCAGTGATTGCAAAATCTGAGCTTCGGCGAAGTGGCCAATCCGAGCCTTCGCCATTACGGGAACACTTACGGCACTCATGATGGCGTCGATCATGTCGGGATCCGACATGCGCGCCACCCCACCTTGCGCGCGAATATCGGCTGGGACCCGCTCCAGCGCCATTACCGCAACGGCACCGGCATCCTCGGCAATCTTCGCCTGTTCTACGTTCACAACATCCATGATGACGCCGCCCTTGAGCATGTCGGCCATCCCGCGCTTGACCCGGCTGGTACCGGTTACTGCCTCTTGATCGCCCATAACACCCTCTCAACTTCGACGGAAGTTACCGCCTGTGTACATGATGATACGCCTAATATGGCCGCTAGCGTGGTCGGCCCTTAGCGCTCGGTCAGCCCATGCGGGCGAGTGTCGTCCATCTCACATGTCTCCGGCCAGACAGTATGACCGG
>CAMDKJ010000173.1 GCA_945900705.1 Bifidobacterium breve
ATTGCGGTGGCCGGTATTTATGATCTGCGCCAGCATAAAGACGAGGTGCTAATGCCGGTGCTTCGTAAGTGGCGGGTGTTTGAGCGGGCTGATTTCGGTGCCGAAGGTGAGCAGGCCCGCATTGAGCTTTCAGTTCTACTAGACGACATGGAAGTTGCGGCAGACCGTTTTGAGAATAAGCGCGAAGCCCTACGAGCTAGGTTGGCAGCGCGCGACTAGCCGCAAGTTAGTTAGCTGATTAACAGCGGGAAAAGCGGGTGGTCAAATGGCGCGCCGTCAGGCAATTGCGCTGCCAGACCCGTGAATTCCGGTGAAGTCTGCCAGTTTCGCACTGTATGTCGGGCATCGTCACCGATGAACCGCACCGAAAACACTCGGCGCCGGCTTCTTGATCCTGCAGCACCGTGCAAGGTGAGCATGTGAAAAAAGACGGCATCGCCAGGTTCAAGATCCCAGCCGAGTATTCGAAAGGAATCGCGATCGCGTTCTATATCAGGGAGATCGCCCAATGAGCCCTCAGGGAACCATTTAGCCTGGCCCCCTTGAAAGGTGCGGGGCATGAGCCAAGGTCCAAGGTGACTCCCGGCTAGGAACTCCAACGTCGACTCCCTCGGGACCGGGTCAACCGGCATCCACATCGAGACGTTCTGGCTACCCGAAATGTTGTAGTAGGGCTGGTCTTGATGCCACGGGGTGCGCTGTCTGGTGCCGGCTTCTTTGACCAGCAGGTGGTCGTGGTGCAACCGAACCTGCTCACTTTGCATCAATTGCTTTGCAATTGTGGCCGCGGCAGAATTTCTTATGAAACTCTCATACTGACTGATCCTTGACCAATTGCAGAAATCCTCAACGAAATAGCCTGGATCATCAGCTTCTGATGCGACTAGCGCAAGGTGCCCCGGCGCAGCTAAGTTCGCCTCAATACCGGCCGCAACTTCGGCCACCTCCTCGCTAGTGAAGGCTTGCCTAACCACCACGGCCCCATCCGTGGCGTACGAATTGATCTGCTCTGGGCTGATGAACATGACGGTACTCTAACTGCGTGCCCGCAAATGATGCCTATGTCGCAGTGATATTTACCTCCGTTCGAACTGAGCACCATCAGTGTGAGTATGCAATCTGGGCTTCGCGGATGGATGAATTAGTACGTGAGCAGCCGGGCTATATCGAGCACTTTAGTGTGCGCGATCCATTAACTCGGTTCGGAATAACAGTCGCCTACTTCGCGGACGACGCGTCCGCAGCCGCTTGGAAGCAGCTTGCTGAGCATGTGGAGGCGCAGCGGCTTGGCCGGGAGATGTTTTACGAGGAGTACTCGGTTCGCGTGGCAACGGTTTATCGTTCATACGAGTTTATGGCGCCGAAGTAGCCACTGGGGAAGACCTCTGGAAGTGCGTGATGGGCCCTAATATGCCATCATCAAAACATGAGTGAATCTGTTGAGGGAGCGGCCCCGGCACCGTGGTCGGTGAGAGCGCCACAAAAATGGGTGTTCTCGGTAATTGCGCTCTTGATCACGGTCGCAATTGTTGTTTCAGCAATCACTAGCATCGCTAAGGATGTTGGTGGCTTGCCGCCTTACCTAATGCTGTTTGTTGGTCCGGTTCTTGGTGGTTTCTACATTTGGTACTTCGCACTCAAGAAATGGTAGTTCGCCGGGTGCCCGGCAATTCATGTCAAAGCCGGCACCCATGTCGTGTTTTTTAATGCCTAAACGATGGTGCATGACACAATCGATGGGTGACATCGATCAACAGTGTTTTGGCTGGCCGGCCAGCGAAGTCTGGCATCATCTTGTTCACGCTAATTGCCGGTGCCATTGTGGCCAACATCAACACCTCGATATCAAATGTGGCTCTGCCTTCAATCGGCAAAGCCCTTCAGGCATCTGATACTCAGTTAACTGGCATAACAGATGCTTATCAACTCGGTATCGCGTCCACGGTCCTTTATTTGGGCGCGGTGGGGGATAGGCACGGGCGGCGCAAGCTCTTACTAATCGGGGCCGGCTTATGTGTCCCATTTTCAGTGTTATCGGCTATTTCTCAATCAGCGACGGCACTTATTTGCGCTCAGATCGCTGTCGGCGTGGCGTGCGGCATGTTGTACCCCACGACTTTGTCGCTGATTTCCTCGCTTTGGACTGGAGTAAGTAAGACCAAAGCAATTGCCTTGTGGACAGGCATTGGTACCGGTGCCTCAGTATTGGGTCCGATTCTGGGTGGATGGATGTTAGGTGAGTTGTGGTGGGGCTCGGTATTTCTAATCAGCGTACCGATTGCGCTTGTAGTTTTGCTATTGGGCTTTATTGTGCTCCCGAGGAAAGCGGGTGAAACTACTAATCCGGTGGACCATAAAGGCGGCGGGCTTAGTGTTGTAATGATTTCGGCATTTGTTCTTTTCGTTGTCTTCTTGCCAAAAGGCCTTACCCCGGCCACTATCTTGCTCTTTGCCATCACCCTTATTTCTGGTTCCTTCTTTTGGTTGCGTGAACGTCGAGCAACGAACCCGCTGTTCGATTTGCGTGCCGCAGCCATACCAACATTTTGGGTTTCATTTGTCGCCGGGTTGATTGCTTTCGGCGCCCTTATAGGTGCGCTATTTATTGGGCAACAGTTCTCCCAAAATGTACTTGGTCTAACCCCACTAACAGCGGTGCTACTTACCATTGGCCTGGCGTTGGCCATGATGCCATCGGCCATTCTTGCTGGGCACTTGATCGAGTCCAAGGGAACCCGAATTCCGTTTGCCTTGGGGTTAGCTTTTATCGCGTGCGGATTTATCGTAATCTTCTTGATGTGGTATCCGGGAACCTCGTTGGCGTGGGTTGTGGTTGCATACGTACTTATTGGGATTGGAACAGGGTACGCGTCTACAGCTGCAATGCGCTCGTTGAGTATGTCACTGCCTGTTAGTAAAGCAGGCATGAGTTCAGGCTCTGCGGATTTAACCAAAGACCTTGGAGGTGCGGTATTCCAGGCACTACTAGGAACGTTACTTGCAATCGCTTACAGCCGATATTTTGTAAATACATTCGCGGAGCTTCCTAACTCAACAACCCAAACGCTGAGCCCTGACACATTAGGTCAGATCAGCTCATCCTTTGAGGAGGCCGAGTTGGTCGCTGACACCTTGCCAGCCACTAGCGCCGCCCAACTAATAACTGCAGCCCAACAGGCCTTTACCGACGGCAAGGATGCTGCGATCGCCGTTGCATTCATCTCGGTAGCGATTGGGTTAGCGTTAGTCTGGTTCAAATATCCGCGCCGCGATGAAGAGATCAAGTTATTCACTGAAGTACACAAATCTGAGGCGTAAACACCAAAGCTTTATAAACAGACGAACTTTTTACGAATTTGGCGAAAGTAAAAGCGTTGGGCCTAGATATGTCAACGCCATCGAATATCGACGAGTGCCGTTTTCTTTTAAGGCGAGAGATCCCGCCGCTGTATTGCGCGGGCGTTATGCTTGTCGAATGGCCCAAAACAGCCCCAATCAACGTAGTTTAGCTACCCGGTTGAAGGGGCGCTTACGACGTACTTTGGGGGGTGAAGTTGTGGTGCGCCATGATTTCGCGGCGGCGGCGCCATCACCGCAGCAGACGGTAGACATTTTCGCAAACCAGTGGATCTCGGCTTTCCCCAATGATCTAAGTGTCACCGCAGGATGGATTAATCATTTCGATCCCGAAGTTGATACCAGGGTCCCTTGGGCAGGCACCGCCATCCCGGGTGGCTTCGCAGGCAAATCGATCCTGGAACTGGGGCCGTTCGAGGGGTATCACACCGCGTCTTTGGAGTGGGCGGGGGCCGCAAGTGTGACTTCTGTAGAAGCTAGCCGAACCGCATATTTGAAGTGTTTGGTGGTGAAAGAATTACTGGGTCTAAATGCGAA
>CAMDKJ010000174.1 GCA_945900705.1 Bifidobacterium breve
TTGTCGCGAATCTAGTAGCGCAGTGCGCGATCGTGGTTACCGGAGCCATCGTGCGCTTAACCTCATCAGGGCTGGGTTGCCCAACTTGGCCGCAGTGTGTTGAGGGTTCATACATCCCAACTGCCCGTCAGGAAGAGGCTTGGCACAAATATGTCGAGTTTGGGAATCGGCTACTTACTTTTGCGTTGGTATTTTTGGCGATTGCGGCAGTAATTGCTGCCATCATGGATAGACGTCGTCGCAGAGCGGCGGGGCTACCTGCGCGACCAGCAATCCTGTTACTGGCTTTCATTCCAATTATTGGTACCTTTGCCCAGGCAATCCTTGGTGGCATCACTGTATTGACGGGGCTGAGTCCACTAAGTGTATCTGCGCATTTTCTAGTGTCGACCTTAATTGCGGCTGGCTGCGTAGCCCTTGTCGTGCGTTCCCGAGATTTAGGTGATCAACCACTTATTTATTTGGTTCGTCCAGAACTTCGAATTCTCACTTGGGCAATGGTTGGCACCGCATTCGCGGTTGTAGTTCTCGGAGTTATCGTGACCGGGAGTGGCCCGCACAGTGGCGATGCAGAGAGCGAGTCGCGGTTTGGATTCGATCCGCGTACCGTCGCCTGGCTTCATGCTGATGTAGTTTTGGTATTTATCGGTCTCATCTTGGCGATGCTGCTGGCCGTTAGGCTAACTAAGGCTCCCCGTCAGTTATTCGTCCTGACACTCACACTGCTGGCAATCTCTGTGGTGCAGGGGGTTATCGGTTACACGCAGTATTTTTCGGGACTCCCCATCGCACTGGTAACGGTTCACGTGCTCGGCGCGTCCTTAGTTTGGGTTACTGCGTTATTTATGCCCGCTGCGATCAGAACCCGTGGACTAACCGACGAACGGGTCGATCGCAACAGCTAGAAAAAGTAGCGCAAGATAAGTGATTGAGCCATGGAATAGTCGCATTGCGGGCACCAGCACCTCGGTCGAAGGTGCGCGAGCAACTCGATAGAGAACTACGGTCTGGAATATAAACGCGGCACCCAAAATTACGGCGGCGATTGAATAGACCCAGCCCATTGGTGCCACGAGGATTAAGGCCAGGGAGAAAATCACCATGACCACGGCATAGATCACGATATTGGTGGTGACGGTGGTTACCGGCTTAACAACCGGCAGCATCGGCACCCCAGCACGCTCATAGTCATCTCGATATTTCATCGCCAATGGCCAATAGTGGGGCGGGGTCCAAAAGAAGATGATCATGAACAGCACGACCGGGGTCCATGTTAGTGAACCGGTGACCGCCGACCACGCGATCAGGACCGGCATGCAACCAGCGGCGCCACCCCAAACGATGTTTTGCGAAGTGCGGCGTTTCAACAACATTGTGTAGCCCACCACGTAGAGCAAGATTGCTAGAACAGCCAGCAGGGCCGAGATGACATTAGCGAGCCAAAGTAGGGCTACCGCACTCCCCAAACCCAAGATGACACCTTGAATGATTCCGGCTCGCACACTTATTGTTCCCATCGCCGCCGGGCGGTGTTCGGTGCGGTGCATCAGGGCGTCAATATCTCGGTCATAGACACTGTTGAAGGTGTTGGCGGCACCCGCAGCCAAAGTTCCGCCGATTAGAACGGCAACCACGACTTTCAGGGTCGGCAGCCCCTGAGCCGCCAAGAACATTGTCGGGATCGCCGTGGTTAGCAGCAACTCAACTATTCGGGGCTTGGTCAAGGCCACGTGGGTCATAAATTGCTGGACCCGGTTCAACTTTTCGCTAGTGGGCGCAGCCGTCATTTCACACACGATACCGGAATGCCGCGGACAGGCGACCTGGTCTTTGGATCACTGCCCTCTCCGGTGTTCTCCATCACTAGGCTTAGGCCATGAGCGAACTGCTGAATTGGGACTCAACTGACGAGGATGCCGTTCGGCATTTACGGGCCTTGGCAATGGACGCCGTCCAGAAGGTAGGCAATGGCCATCCAGGTACGGCCATGAGTTTGGCGCCGGTTGCTTACCTGCTTTTTACCCATATCTTGCGCCACGACCCGAGTGATCCAAATTGGCTCGGGCGTGACCGCTTCGTGCTCTCAGCGGGGCACTCCAGTTTGACCCTTTATTCACAGTTATTTTTGTCGGGCTATGGCCTAACGATGGACGATCTGCGCGGATTTCGGACCTGGGGCTCGCGCACCCCCGGCCACCCCGAGCACGGCCATACCGCCGGTGTCGAAACCACTACCGGACCACTAGGGCAAGGGCTGTCGACAGCGGTCGGGATGGCGATGGGCGCAAGGTATGAACGCGGCCTATTTGATCCGGATACCGCGCCGGGTAAGAGCCCATTCGACCATCGTGTCTGGGTAATCGCATCTGATGGCGATCTCGAGGAGGGCATCACCTCGGAAGCATCGTCACTCGCGGGTACCCAAGGGCTAAATAATCTCACGGTGATGTGGGATGACAACCACATCTCAATTGAGGGTGATACCGCCGTAGCTTTTACTGAAAATGTGGTCGCCCGCTACGCGGCCTACCATTGGGCCATCCACGAGGTGGATCGCAATGAAGATGGCTCAGTTGACGTTGCCCAGCTTTACCATGCAATGCAGGCCGCTACCGCCGAGAAATCACGCCCTACTTTTATTCGAGTTCGCACCACCATCGGCTGGCCGGCACCGCATGCGCAAAACACCGCGAAAGCCCACGGCTCGGCGCTGGGCGCCGATGAAGTCGCTGCGACCAAAGTAGTTCTAGGCCTAGACCCAAACGAGTCCTTTGCTTTCCCCGACGCCTTGGTGGCAAGTGTTCGCGGGAGGCTAACACAGCGGGTGGTGACCGCGCGCTCTACGTGGGAGGCGAGCTATCAATCGTGGCGAGCGGCACAACCTGATCGCGCGGCCTTACTTGAGCGCCTACGCGCCGGTGAGCTACCGACCGGATTCGATACTGCTTTCCCCGCATATGAAATTGGCAGTTCGGTGTCCACCCGCAAAGCGTCCGGTGAGGCAATCAATGCGGTTGCCAACGTGATGCCTGAGCTTTGGGGTGGCTCCGCTGACCTCGCCGAATCAAACAACACCACGATTGAAGGCGGCAAGAGTTTCTTGCCAAGTTCTTCGAAAGCACCGGATGCTTCACCATACGGGCGCATCATGCATTTTGGCATTCGCGAACACGCGATGGGAGCCATTTTGAATGGAATCTCCCTTGATGGCTTGACTCGTGTATTCGGCGGCACCTTCATGGTTTTCAGCGACTACATGCGGGGTGCGGTTCGCCTTGCAGCCCTAATGCAAACTCCAGTTACTTTCGTCTGGACCCACGATTCAATCGGTCTCGGTGAAGATGGTCCTACCCACCAACCGATCGAGCACCTATGGTCGCTGCGCGCAATCCCGGGCCTATCAGTAGTGCGGCCGGCCGATGCAAATGAGACATCAGCGGCCTGGCACACCACCTTGCGTGCGCGCCGTCCGGTGGGCTTGGTCTTAACGCGCCAGAATTTGCCGACTTTGGTGTCAGCAGAACTCGCCCGCACCGGGGTGGCTAGGGGCGCATACATATTGGCCGATTCCACTAGTCCAACGGTGCTCCTCATGGCAACCGGGTCCGAAGTGCAACTAGCACTACAAGCGCATTTAGCACTTGCCGCAGACGGAATTTCCTCGCGGGTCATTTCGATGCCATGTCTGGAATGGTTCGACGAACAAGACCAGGCTTATCGAGACAGCGTGCTGCTGCCAATGGTAAAGGCCCGGGTAGCCGTTGAGGCTGGCGCAACTTTGGGCTGGTGGCGGTATGTCGGTGACCGTGGGAAAGTGATCGGCATCGATCACTTTGGTGCGAGTGCTGACCAAGGCGTGCTTTACCACGAGTT
>CAMDKJ010000175.1 GCA_945900705.1 Bifidobacterium breve
AAAGGTGTGCAGATCAACAACTGCTTCCAATTTCGCTTCAGCTGAAGAATTTGCAAGTTCATCTGCCGGGCGTGCCCAACGATCACGCAGGAAAGGTAGCTGTGTAGCCCGCGATGCCCCCCACCAAGTCAGCCTCGACAATCGGCGTGCGACAAAGTCACCGTAATTAGTGGGTTCGCCACAAAAGACAAAACGCCCACCTGGCTTAAGTACCCGCAAGACTTCGCGCATCGCTAACTCAATATCTGGTAGGTGATGAAGCACGGCGTGGCCGACGACTAAATCAAATGATTCATCAGGAAACGGGAGTTGCTCAGCATCAGCGACTTGGCCGGTGACTTCCAGCCCCAGCTGAAGGCCATTTCGAATAGCAACATCAACCATGCCCGATGAAATATCAGTAACCACCCCGGAGTTTGCGACCTTAGCCTGCATGAGGTTGAGTAGGAAGAAACCGGTACCACTACCAAGCTCAAGGGCCCTGCCGTAGGGCTCCTTAACTACACCGGCAACATGCTCAAATCGACCGCGGGCGTAATTGATGCAGCGCTGGTCGTAGGAAATATTCCACTTCTCGTCATAAGTTGACGCTTCCCAGTCGTGGTAGAGAACATTCGCCAACTTCGGGTCGGACATGGCACGAGTGATTGGATCACCGACAACAGGATCGTCCATACGTGTCACCTACCGGTGAACTTCGCCTTGCCTGGGCCATTTTCGATAAATGAAGTCATGCCGATCATTCGATCATCGGTGGCAAAGAGACCAGCAAACTCACCGCGCTCAATCTCTAGGCCGGTATTTAGATCAACTTCGAGCCCAAAGTTAATTGCCCGCTTTGCCGCGGCAAGTGCCACGGCCGATCCACCGGCAAACTGCTCAGCCCAGGCCAGCGCTTCGGTATACACGTCATCAGGAGCGACAACTCGGTCGACTAGACCAATACGCAGCGCCTCCTCGGCGCCAACGAATCGGCCACTAAAAATTAGATCCTTGGCACGCGATGGGCCAATCAACCGCGACAATCGCTGGGTACCGCCAGCCCCCGGAATTATTCCGAGTAGTACTTCAGGTTGCCCCAGTTTCGCATTATCGCCAGCAACGCGGAGGTCACAGCAAAGCGCTAACTCGCAGCCGCCACCGAGGGCGTAGCCGGTGACCGCAGCAATTGTCGGTACCGGAATATTCGCAATGGCGGTGAACGCGGACTGGAGTTCACCCGACTTCAGGACCATCTCTTGATAATCCATCTCGACCATTTCCTTGATATCGGCTCCGGCGGCAAACACTTTCGGGCCCCCATAGACAACTACCGCACCGATTTCGCGTCGGGCACTAACCTCGTTGGCTGCCGCGCGTAATTCCTCCTGCACTTGGCGAGAAAGTGCATTCATCGGCGGGCGCGCCAACACAATGGTCGCGACCTTGCCAGTTACCTCTATCGAGACATATTCACCCATGCTCAGGAGCCTACTGACCAGCCGACCTCGAGCCCGGCGGGCCTGTAGCGTGGACCCGGTGAGCACCGGTTGGGATCCCCTCGGCGTACACCCTGACGGGCACGGCGGCGCCAATGTGGCTTTATGGGCACAGTCGGCGAGCGCTGTCGACCTGTGTGTGTTCCCTGAGAATGGACCTGAATACCGCATCCCCTTGACCAGCAAAATTTTCCATATCTTCCACGCCCACGTCAGCGACCTGCCCGTGGGAACTCGCTACGGATTTCGGGTCGACGGCCCGTGGGATCCAAGTTCTGGGAGGCGCTGGAACCCCAACAAGTTGCTCCTTGACCCGTATGCGCGCGCGATTGACGGCAAATTTGAGTTGAACCATGGAGTTTTCGGCCACGTGGGCGATGATGACCTCGCGATAAACACGATCGATTCAGCACCTTTTGTACCACGAAGTGTGGTGGCTGATACGTGGTTCGACTGGGGAGGCGACACCCATCCAAACACCGCATGGGGCGACACCCTTATCTACGAGGCTCATGTGCGGGGCCTGACAATGCGCAACCACTATGTGCCAGAGCATCAGCGCGGCACCTACTCAGGCTTAGCGCACCCAGCCATCATTGATTACTTAAGAAATATCGGCGCCACCGCGATCGAGCTAATGCCCATTCAGCACTTCGTTGATGAAACCCACCTCCTCAAACTGGGTTTGACCAACTATTGGGGTTACAACTCCATCGGCTTCTTTGCTCCGCACTCGCGCTACGCATCGACCGGCACCCGCGGTGAGCAGGTACGTGAGTTCAAGGAGATGGTCAAGGCACTGCATGCTGCCGGTCTTGAAGTAATTCTCGACGTCGTTTACAACCACACTGCCGAGGGCAACGAATTAGGGCCAACCCTTGCCTTCCGCGGTATCGGTAATGATGACTACTACCGACTCACCGATGACGGCCGCAGATATACCGACTACACCGGTACCGGGAATACCTTTGACGTATCGCACCCGCACGTACTGCAGCTTGTCATGGATTCGCTGCGGTACTGGGTCACCGAGATGCACGTGGATGGCTTCCGCTTCGATCTAGCATCTGCACTCGCGCGTTCACTCCATGACGTCGACATGCTCGGCAATTTCATGACAACCATCCAGCAGGATCCGGTACTTCGCCGAGTCAAACTCATTGCAGAGCCTTGGGATGTGGGGCCGGGTGGGTATCAAGTCGGTGAATTCCCGCCCCTATGGACCGAATGGAATGGCAAGTACCGCGACTGCGTGCGCGACTACTGGCGGGGCGCTGCCGGCATCGGCGAACTTGGCTGGCGCCTGACCGGTTCAGCAGATCTCTACGCGAGTGAGGGGCGAAGGCCATCAGCGTCGATTAATTTCATCACCGCCCATGACGGTTTCACGATGCGCGACTTAGTTACTTTTGAGCAAAAACACAATGAGGCAAATCTTGAGGGTAACCGCGATGGCACCGATGACAACAGGTCATCCAATCTCGGTATTGAAGGTGAAACCAACGATGAAACAATCAACACACTTCGCCGCAGACAGATACGAAACCTAATGACAACCTTGTTGCTCTCGACCGGTGTGCCAATGTTGACCGCCGGTGATGAGTTTGGTCGAACCCAAATTGGTAACAACAACGCTTACTGCCAAGACAACGAGATTTCTTGGCTCAACTGGGATTGGGAACCTTGGCAGCAAGAACTCCATGCCTTCACTACGTCTTTGGTGCAGTTGCGGCGTGATCACCCGGCTTTTCGCCAGCGTTACTTCTTCGCTGGCCGCCCTATCCACGAAGGTGGCCCAAAAGACCTTGCTTGGATTTCGCGAGAGGGGCGCGAGATGACCGTGGATGAATGGAATTCATCGGATTCGCGCACCCTAGGAATGTTCATCGCTGGGGTCAATGGCGGCAAATCATTTCTCGTCCTGATGCACGCGGGCCAAGAAGCCCAATCATTCACTTTGCCGGGTAACCCATACGGATCCAGTTATCATCGCGTTATCGATACCGAACAAGATTCTGCAATACCGCGCACCACCGAATTGGCAAGTAGCGATGTCGCTATGGTGCCGCACAGCATGCTCGTATTCGAAGTAACCGACTAAAGACCTAGGCGCGAACTCTCAAACTCCTCAGAGTTGATTGCAATTCCTTGAGCCAGCACCTGCAGCCCCAATTCCTCTGGGGCTGCCAATCCACGATGCCTCGGCAGCATTCGGACGGTGTATCCGAATGGGCCGTTTTGCTCCAAAGGCAAGGAAATTTGGTACTGCCAACGATTACCTTCGTACTGCTCAACAGGAACCATTGCAGAATGACCGGCCTGCACAATCCGATCGTCAGCATCAACCCGGCCAAACACGATTTGAACGACAACGTCATCGGTCGTCAGATTCG
>CAMDKJ010000176.1 GCA_945900705.1 Bifidobacterium breve
ATGCAATTTCCTTCGAGCTCGCCGCAACCCTTGGAGTGCCCGCGGTCACCGCGGCTAATTGTGTTTTAGGTGATGGCCCGGTTGCCGGCCTGGATGTACTCGTTGCGGGCGGCGCAGGTGCGGTGGGCAGCTGCGCGGTGCAATTGGCCCACTGGCAAGGGGCTCGTGTTGCGGCAACGGTTAGTGGTGCGGCCAAGGCCGAGATCGCCCGGCAGGCCGGCGCCGATTATGTGGTGAATTACCGCGACGCCGACGCGATCTCGCAGCTGCAGGGGTGGAGTACGAAAGTTGCGCGCATCATCGAACTGGATCTTGGTACTAATTTGGACCTTGATCTGGCAGTGTCGGCGCCCGGGACCTCGATAGTGACTTACGCGGTAGACGGCGAAGACCCGGTGCTTCCAACTCGCAGATTGATGACCGCCGGGGTTTGCCTGCGATTTATGCTGCTCTACACCCTGCCGGCACCGGCACTTGCCGCCGCCGTTGACGTCGTTTGTTCGGCTCTGGTAGCGGATGCTTTGCGGCTGCCTTCACTTCAGGTTTACGCACTGACTGACATAGTTGCTGCCCACGAGGCCCAAGAAGCTGGCCCAATTGGTCGAGTGTTGGTTGAGCTCCCTTAGTAACTAAATTTATTTACTGAGCTGTGATTAGAGATTAAGTACCGGGCAGGTCAGGGTGCGAGTAATGCCCGGTACCACCTGAATGCTGGCAACAACTAGTCGGCCAAGGTCATCCATGGTGCGCGCTTCGGCCCGCACAATGACGTCATAAGGGCCGGTAACATCTTCGGCAACCACAACTCCGTCAATGTCACGAATTGCCTGAACGACCGTGGCGGCTTTACCGACCTCGGTCTGGATGAGAATGTAGGCCTGTACCACCATGGTGCGAGACTAGCGCTGAAACCACGTCAAAGGGGTACTGATGGTCGATTCGCCGGACGGCACGATTTCTGATTTGGGGGAGTTTGGCCTTATCCAGCGCATCACAGCGGGGGCTGGAGCCGCCAAGGCGGTGATATTGGGCCCCGGTGATGACACCGCAATTGTTGCGGCACCCGACGGCAGGGTGGTTATTACGACCGACCTCATGGTTGAAGGGCGGCATTTCCGCCGTGATTGGTCAACGCCAATTGATGTTGGCCGCAAAGCAGCTGCAGCGAGTTTGGCCGATGTGGCGGCTATGGGCGCGGTGCCTACGGCGCTGGTGGTGGGATTGGCGGCTCCTGGTGATCTGCCGGTCACCTGGGCGGTGGCATGTACCGCGGGCTTGACCCAAGAAGCTGCGCTGGTTGGGGCCGTAATTGTGGGCGGCGATGTGGTGGCAGCGGCGATGATCACTTTGGCGGTTACTGCGATTGGCGATTTACAGGGACGCGATCCGGTATTGCGCAGCGGGGCCAAAGTTGGTGATCAAGTGGCGATTGCCGGGCGTTTAGGTTGGGCCGCGGCGGGGCTCGCAGTGCTTACTCGCGGGTTTAGATCACCGAAAGTCCTTGTTGATGCACACCGCTTCCCGGAGCCACCGTATGCGGGCGGCCCCGCGGCGGCAAAAGGTAAAGCAACTTCGATGATTGACGTCAGCGATGGGTTGGTGGCCGATGCGAGACACCTTGCCATCGCTTCAAATGTGGTAATCGAGATCGATACGTCAGCATGGGTGATTGCCGAACCACTGCAGGCGGCGGCCTCCGCGTACAACGTTGATCCACGCGAGTGGATGCTGACCGGTGGCGATGATCACGCCCTGCTTGCTACCTTCCCGGCGAAAGCCAAATTACCTAAACCGTTTTATGCGATCGGTGTCGTAACGGCACCGGGCACCGGTGGTGCAGGGGTGAGCGTTGACGGGGTTTGGCGCGCTGAGCCGGGTGGTCATGAGCATTACCGGTAAAACGTCGGCTGCCTACGCTTGTTGGGCAAACAAAAAAGCGCGGGTATAAACCCGCGCCTTCTCGTGGGAAAGTTCTTAGCCGCGCACGACCTTGCCGGCCTTAAGGCAAGAAGCGCAGACATTTTGGCGTTTCGGGGTCTTGCCCACCAGGGTGCGGACCCGCTGGATATTGGGGTTCCAGCGGCGCTTGGTGCGAACATGTGAGTGTGAAACGCTGTACCCGAAGCTCGGGCCCTTGCCGCAGACGTCGCAGTTGGCAGCCACTGTGAACTCCTTCATATGCTTGCCAGGCTCGGCGATTTACTGAGCTTGGCCCGATTCGGGTCGTAGGCTGCCCGTGCAGGCAGCGAGGCAAGGGTAGCCGACGAGGTGGCCCAGCCCCAAATTGGGTTGGTTGGTTTGGCGCGGAAGGGAGATCAGCGGTGGCACAGGCAATTGATGCACTTGACGCGCGGGGGATTCAAGCCTGGGCTTATGCAGCTTTGACCGCACTTGGCGAGGCAAGGTCTGAGATCGATGCCCTAAATGTTTTCCCGGTCCCCGATGGCGACACCGGCACCAACGTCTTCTTAACCATGGAGGCCGCCTGCCAGGGTATTGACCGAGCCCTTGATGAGCCAGGGCACTCGCGTTCGAGTATTGCCCAGGCCCTTGCCCACGGGGCCTTAATGGGGGCGCGGGGAAATTCAGGGGTCATCATCTCCCAGATATTCCGCGGTTCGAGCGAGGCGCTCTCCCAGGTGGCCCTTGATCGCCCGGTTTCTGGCGCAGACGTTGCTCAGATGTTGCGGTTGGCAGCCGATATGGCTTACTCGGCGGTAGCCAAACCGGTCGAAGGCACCATTTTGACCGTTGCGCGCGCGGCTTCGGATGCTGCTATCGCGGTGGTGGGGCGAAACCAGGAAGCGGAGGTAAGTGCCGTGGTAATTGGGGCGGCGGCCGCCGCCCAGCAGGCCCTCGAGCAAACCCCGTCCCTGTTGGAGGTGCTGCGTCGCGCAGGTGTAGTCGACGCTGGTGGCCGCGCGTATGTCGTGATCTTGGATGCACTGGCCAGTGTCATTACCGGAGTTCGTCGGTCAACAGCTGTGAGCTATGTGCCGCTTCCGCGCCCGGCTGCGACCGAGCCGCCCGCCAACTACGCCGGTCCTGCTTATGAAGTCATGTTTCTTCTCGATGCAACTGCCCCAGCCGTCGACCTCATGCGGGTGCGGCTCGGTGATCTTGGTGAGAGCCTCGTGGTTGTCGGCGGCGAAGGTTTATGGAATGTGCACGTCCATGTTGATGATGCGGGTGCTGCGATCGAAGCCGCAATGGTTGCTGGGCGCCCGCATCGCATTCGAATCACCCACCTGGAGATGGTCTCGGTGAATATGGATCGAATGGCTCGAGGGTTAGTTGCGGTAGCGCATGGCCCAGGCACCGCGGCGCTAATGGAGGGCCTCGGGGTGACTATCGTCCCGGCGCAACCAGGGCAGCGGCCATCGACGAAGGAGTTACTCGATGCAATAACCGCATCCGGTGCAACTGAAGTAGTTGTGCTGCCGAGCGATAAAGACACCTGGCCGGTGGCTGAAGTTGCAGCGGAGCAAGCGCGCGCGGGCGCTATTCGAGTATCGGTTATCCCAACACGGTCAATTGTGCAGACTCTTGCGGCCATCGCGGTCCATGAAGATAGTGCTCGTTTCGAAGATGATGTGGTGGCAATGACACGTGCGGCCGGGGCCACCCGTTACGGCGCGGTGACCATCGCTGTTCGCGAGGCATTGACCACGGTCGGCCCATGCCAGATTGGTGACGTTCTAGGTTTGGTCGACGGCGACATCGTGGTACTTGGTAAGGATGTTGTCACCGTAGTCCGCGAACTCCTTCGTGGCATGTTGGCCGTGGGTGGTGAGCTCGTTACTTTAGTTTCGGGACTTGAAG
>CAMDKJ010000177.1 GCA_945900705.1 Bifidobacterium breve
GTAGTCACCGTGCACAATTGAAGTCTTGGTCTGATCGGGCAAGGTGGTGACCGCCTGTTGCAGCCAGGTGATGAGTTGCCCGGCAGCGGGGTAATCGATCTTCTTGGTTAACTCCCACTGCTTGATCCACCGGAGCAGTTGCCTTTGCAGGTACCCGGCTGGCTTGCCAAGGTCAGCAAGCCCAGCATCGACTGGATTGATGTTATGTAGATCAGCCAAGCACCGCACCAGGTTCTGCGAGGCGTCTCGCGCCGAGACGGCATCAAGGCTGCTGGCTATTGCGGCGTCATCAATTATCAAGCCGTCGACAAACTCCATTAGAACAAAGGGCGCTCCGATGACACCTGCGTCCTCGCATAAGGCGATCGGCTGCGGCACCGGGTAGCCAACCGATGCCAGACCGGTAAGCAACTTGAACTCGCGACCCATGTCGTGGGCGGTGGGCAAAATGTGACCAAGGGGTGGACGGCGCAGTACCAGCGGGCCCAGGTTGCCGCCTTCAAGGCGATAACTGATGTTCGATCGACCACCGGGTAGCAGTTCGGGCCGCAGTGCCACGACGGCGCTGCCCAACTCGGTGCGCAAATAGTCGGTAAGCCGGTCGAGGTTGAGCCCGCGGGGATCAACTCCGGAGATTTCAGAAGTTGGCCCATTGGTAATCAACTTGGTGAGTATCACCTCAACGCCGGGCTCGTATTGGATTGCCTGCATGCCGGCCGATTCGGCTGCGAGAACATTGCGGCGCATGTCGTCAACAAAAATACAGTCACCAGCTTTGACTCCAAGAGCTTTGATTACCGCTTCGTACGCATTCAAATCTGGTTTACGAACACCAACCAAATCCGAAAGCACCACCGCGTCGAACTGCGTCAGCAAATCTGGGTCATAGTGATCGCCGTCCCATGCATTGGAAAGCACCGCGGTCTTCCAACCATTTTCGCGAGCAAGTTCAACGACCCGCAGCATCGCAGGATTGGGCTTGAGGTGTTCGAACATCTTGGCCAGCAGTCCATCGGGCGAAACCGGTTGACCTGCGAAGGTGAGTAGATGTGGGGCGAGGGCCTCCTCAAGTTCACTCACGCTGATCTCACCGCGCTCCCGGCGATGCAGCGGGCTATCCGGGGTGTTGTGGAACTCGCGCATGACGCGCATGAATGACTCTGGATCGATTTCGGCGTCCGCCATCCAACTATCAAAAGCGTCCTGCACCGGCGTGGACAACACCCCACCCCAATCAAGGACCAGCACCGGGGTGGTGGGGCGGTGCAACTGCTTTTCGGGCGTCATTGGGGTCCGGCCTCTTCCTGTGTAGCCCAGACCCTACCCAATTTGTGCTAGTCCTCCTCGCCGATATCTTCATTCCACAGGCGCGGGTTCGCGTCGATCCAATCCTTGAACATGGTCTTGGTCTCGGCGTCATCAAGCACAACAACTTC
The DNA here is from genome assembly GCA_945900705.1 of Bifidobacterium breve. Taxonomy (GTDB): domain Bacteria; phylum Actinomycetota; class Actinomycetes; order S36-B12; family S36-B12. Next base: position 1,437 of record CAMDKJ010000177.1, read on the forward strand.
TACGCCGTGGCTGCGCAGTAGGTCTTCGCTAGCCTGAAAGTTCTCGTTCTCGCCGATCACTACCCGCGGAATCTTGTAGAGCAAGATGGTGCCGGCACACATGAAACAAGGTGACAAAGTCGTGAAGATCGTGGAGCGGGCATACACGCTTGCCGGCTGCCGCCCGGCATTTTCTATGCAATTGGTTTCGCCGTGATGGATGGCGCTGTCAAGTTGCACCCGCTTATTACGCCCCACCGCGATTAACTCACCATCGACCATAAGGCTGGCCCCGATAGGGATACCTCCCTCGGCCATGCCCTCCCGGGCTGATGCTAGTGCTGCGGCGTATGCGGATGCATCATCCATTCAGTGCTCCTTGAAGTGGTTAGTTCGACCCTAGGACTAGATGATGCACCAATTAACGGGCCTTGTCTGCGATGTTGGCTTGGTGTCAACGGAGAATCACACCCGTGTAACTGTCGGACCCCTGCGCTTTGCTCAACTCGAGACAGATTTCGAGAAACTAGGGGCGATTATGACGAACATTCGAACAGCGCGGCTGAATTTGCGGCTGACACCAGCGGAACTGGCGTTTATCAGGTGGGCAGCGCAGGAACAGCGGCTGGCTGTTACCGCATTCGTAGTGGGCGCGGCCACGGCGCGGGGGCAAGAAGTCGTTAACGCCGCGCGCCATACTTAAAAGGTGATGGGTGACCCTGGCCCGTGCCCGGCCTGCGAGACCGTAGCCCTAGAGCGTCGCGGCGGCAAAGACATGTGCCCTAGGTGCTATTACATCCAGCCCTGCTGTGATGGTGGCCAGTGCAATTAGGGCAGTTCGTTAGCCAGGATTGGGCGATTGGGCCCGCGGAAGTTTTAGTTCGACGAATAGATATTGAAGAAATTGCACCGGAGAGCAGCATCACAATTAGTCCGGCACATGGCTCAGCCTTGACCGCCGCCGAGAACGAGGTTTGGCAATCACTAGCGCCTGGTTCAAGCCGCCAACACGAATGGCTACTTGGCCGGTTGGCCCTTAAGGATGTCGTGCGCGCGTGGGCTGCGGAGCGCGGCCACCTTCTTGAGCCGAGCGATGTCGAGATCCATCTTGGGGCCGAAGGGGCGCCATTTGCTCGCTGTGTTGCGCTGTCAGGTGTTGGTGGGTCGCCGGTAATTTCACTTTCGCATAACTCCGGAATCGTAGTTGCAGCAGCCGCTGAGCCGGGCTCATTAATCGGGATTGACATCGAATACGCCGATCGCCGAACGCAGGTCGTGGAGCGCGCGCTAACTCCTATGGAAACTAATTTCGTCACGGCCGAAGCTGCCTCGGTACTTGACCTGCTGGTCGCCAAGGAAGCAGCAACCAAGGCCCTCGGGGTGGGTCTTGGGGGCGCGGTATCAAGGTGGCCGGTTGCGTCAGTTACCGCGCTGGCTGAGGGTTTGTTGGTTGAGGTTTATTCGGCAAGTGACCCAAGTCTGGTGCTGCCGGTGCTGGTTTTGCACCCATTAGATACGGTGCTCGGCATCTGTTACGTAGCCCCTGACATCGACGCGGCATAGTCGAGCTATGTCTGCCACTGAACTTGCTGCCCTAAAAGCACGTTGGAATGACGTCCTGTTCAACTTAGAATCCCAAAGCCGGGTCGCATGGCTGCTCTATTTCGATGCTCGGTTGGTCTCATTCGATGATGACGTGCTGACGATCGACTTCTCCGACCCCCAACGCTTTGATCAAGACCAGACGTACCCAATTAATACGGACGTGCGCCATCGTGACGCGCTGCTCGCCGCGGTGACGGCTGTCACCGGCCAAGTGATCACCCTTCGGATCGTGTGAGTGTTGCGTTGCTAAGTGTTCTCACGGTTAACGTAAATGGCATCCGCGCAGCGCATCGGCGTGGTGGCCTAGCGTGGCTGGCCGAAGCAAAGCCGGATGTGATTTGCCTTCAAGAGGTGCGGGCGACCCACGAGCAACTGCATGCCACCCTCGCCGACTCACCATTACAAGGATGGAATGTCGCGCACGCACCGGCGCCGCAACTTGGTCGAGCGGGAGTAGCGATCTTGACCCGAAAGCAGCCCACCGAGGTGCGCGAGGTGATGAAGGATCCGGTGCTTGCGAATTCTGGTCGTTGGATTGAAGTAGACCTCGATACTAAACAAGGCCCGCTAACGGTGGTTTCGGTTTATGTGCACACCGGTGAAGCTGAAACCCCAAAGCAAGTTGAAAAGTATGAGTTCTTGGTAGCGATGGATACCCGCCTTAAGGCTTTGCGGGCACGAGCTACCCGAACTGGTGGCGAGGTTGTCGTTTGCGGTGATTTCAATATTGCCCACCATGAAGTCGATATCAAGAATTGGCGCGGTAACAGAGGTAACGCGGGGTTCTTAGTTGAAGA
>CAMDKJ010000178.1 GCA_945900705.1 Bifidobacterium breve
GCAGGTGCCGCTAATCCGAATAAGGATGACTATCTCCTTTGGGGCTACGTTGGTGGCCATAACTCCGGGGCATTGCCACCGCAGGTTTTTGGCTCAATGACCTTGGGTGCACAGTCCCAAGGGAAACCTTGGCCGTTGCCACCGGGGGACTACCGAATCCACTACCTTCTGACCGACCAGTACAAGTCAGCTGGGTATCACGACATCAAGGTTGTCAGATAAGCACTATTGGCCATGGCTCCGGAGAAACCATCCCCTGCCGGTAACATCGGGTCTTATGCTTAATAATCCGGCCGCGCGCAAATTGGCCAGCGGGATCATCGAGCCGCCGGCCCGGTTATTGCTGCGTTTACATGTCTCGCCTGATTTCGTCACGGTTTTCGGAACCGTCGGGGCGGTGGCATCTGCACTGATCTGTTTCCCGTCTGGCAACTTCGGGTTAGGCGTGCTGTTAATTGCGATCTTCGCAATAAGTGACTTGCTCGACGGCACCATGGCCCGGATGGCTGGCACGAGTGGTCCGTGGGGCAATTTCTTGGACGCGACTTTAGACCGGATAGCCGATGGGGCAATCATCGGTGGAATCATTATTTGGGCCGCATTAAATGGTGAAGTTGGCACCGCGTGCGCTGGAACTTTGGCCCTGGTGATGGGCCAGGTCACTTCATACGCGAAAGCGCGGGCCGAGGCGGTGGGCGCCACTGCGAATGTTGGTATCGCAGAGCGGGCCGAGCGGCTATTCGCGGTGCTTATCGCCGCCTTGCTCACCGCCTTTGGAGTTCCTTATGTACTGCCGGCGGTGCTATGGGCTCTTGGTGCCCTTGGCCTGGTCACGATCATTCAGCGCATGGCGGTTGTCCGGGGGCAACTAAAACCATGATCAGCGACGTTCGTGACGCCGCAACGCAGTGGGCATTCACCGTTGGCTGGCGGCTCACTAAACGTATGCCAGAACCCGCGGCACGTGCGGTGTTCCAGGCTGCCGCTGACACGATGTGGCTCCGCAATGGTGAATCAGTCCAGCAACTTGAGCGCAACCTGGCGCGCGTAAATCCAGCCTGGACGAAAGATGAGCTTCGGGTATTGAGCAAAGAAGGTATGCGCAGTTATCTGCGTTATTGGCTCGAGGCATTTCGTTTACCTTCATGGTCGCACGAACGAGTAAGCGGGACTTTCGATTTAGCCGGACAAGAATTAATGGACGAAGCGGTGCGATCAGGTACCGGCGCCGTGATGGTTCCGTGTCACATGGCCAATTGGGATCACGCTGGTGCTTGGGGATGCTTGCGCTTTGGTGGAGTCACGACTGTCGCAGAGCGGTTAAAGCCAGAAGGATTGTTCAACCAATTTCTGGCGTACCGGCAGACATTGGGAATGGACGTATTGGCCATCGGTGAGCCGGACCTGGTGCGCTCCTTGATGCGCAAAGTTAAAGAAGGTCGAATCCTGGCACTGCTTGGCGATCGAGATATCAGCCGAAATGGTGTCGAAGTGAACCTCTTCGGTGAACCAGCCGCGCTCCCCGGAGGCCCAGCACTTATCGGTTTGCTCACTGGAGCGCCGGTTTATCCGGTAACAATGTGGTTTGACGGCGACCGCACCACCGGTCAGGTTTATCCCGCCGTGGTGGCTCCAAGTGGGCTAAGTCGAGCTGAGCAGGTGCGCGAAATGACCCAGCAGATTGCCCACTCCTTCGAAGATGGCATCCGCGCGCATCCAACCGACTGGCATATGCTCCAAAAAGTTTGGTTAGCCGATTTGGATCCGGCTAGACGCGCGTCGAGTACGTCATGAAAATCGGTTTGGTCTGCCCGTACACCTGGGATACCCCAGGTGGGGTGCGCTCACACGTGGCTGATCTCGCACTCACCCTGCAAGAGCACGGCCACACCGTCAGTGTCCTTGCTCCAGTTGATGATCCCGCAGATCTGCCACCATGGGTTGTTGACGGTGGCAGGGCTGTTTCGGTGCCATACAACGGCGCGGTCGCCAGGATGAATTTTGGACTAAAGGCGGCGAATAACGTGCGCCGCTGGGTGCGCGACGGAGATTTTGATGTACTTCATATACATGAACCACTGGCCCCTGGCTTGTCCCTGTTGGCCTGCTGGGTTGCTCGGGGGCCGATAGTCGCTACTTGGCACTCATCTCATGTGCGTTCACGAATGCTTTCCGCTGGGTACTACATTGCACAAACCGCAATGGAGAAGGTTCGAGGCAGTATCGCGGTTAGTGAAGATGCAAGGCGCACTTTGGTTGCACATGTTGGTGGGGATGCGGTGCTCATCCCTAATGGTGTCCGCGTGGCGGCTTTCATTGACGATGGTCGTTTGCCTCAAATAGCTTCAGATGTCCCGACTATTTTGTTTCTTGGACGCATCGACGAGCCCCGCAAAGGTCTCGATGTGTTACTTGATTCGCTGCCTACGATCATCGCTCAGATACCTAATGTTCAGGTATATGTTGCGGGCCCCGGAGACCTCGGTGAACAACATGAGAATTTGAACCCGGCGCTTTCTCAATCGGTCACCTTCCTTGGTCGCTTAAGTGATCAAGATAAGGCGCGGGCGCTGCGATCGGTGGATCTCTATGTGGCACCGCATACCGGTGGTGAGTCATTTGGCATCGTGCTCATCGAAGCCATGGCCGCCGAAACCGCTGTTTTAGCCTCAGATCTGCTTGCCTTTAGGCGAGTGCTTCAAGATGGTAAGTCAGGTGCACTTTTCGCCAATGAGGATTCTTCGGATCTGGCTGCACAAGCGGTGCGCCTATTGGGTGACTCAGCGGCTCGCGAGCAACTTGTAAACGCCGGACGGACGCGTGTTCGAGAGTTTGACTGGGACGTTGTTGTTGATGATGTCATCGCGGTCTACGAAAGTGTGGGCATGCCTGGTGAAAAAGTGACCACCGATATTCGAGGGCAAATTGTCGGGCGCCTCGGGATGCGGCCGGTGTCGTAATGTGGCTGCTAATAATTATCACATTGTTACTTGTGATTCTGGGGTTGTACTTGAGCATGACGGCCGGACGCATCGATCGCCTACATCAGCGCATCGAAACGTCATCACTAGCTTTGGATGCTCATCTACTCAGACGTTCGTCGATAGCCCTTGAACTTGCAACCGCCGGGGTACTTGATCCTGCCAGTGGTTTGCTCATTGCAGATGCAGCTCACGCGGCTAGAACTTCAGCAGATCTTGATACGGTGTCTAAAGCGCAGGCCGAAAGTGACCTAACCGCGGCCTTGGATGCGGCCCTTGAAGATCCCGAAGAAACTGCTGAGATCGAGATCACCGAGTTGGGGAGCGGGTTGCTCGATGAACTCGATGCGGCCTTTCGTCGGGTTCAACTGTCACGCCGTTTTCACAATGACGCGGTTCGAGCCTGCCGTCAGGTGCGTAGCCAGTTCCTCGTGCGAATCTTTCGTCTCGCCGGTCATACGGCCTGGCCGCAGACTTTGGAGATGGACGACACACGCCCGCATGGGCTGGCCGAGCGCTAAGGGCAGATCGTGCTAAAGCCAATATTAGGCCCTATAATCATGTACACACGTAGTAACTTCCGTCGAAGTTGAGAGGGTGTCATGGGCGATCAAGAGGCAGTAACCGGTACCAGCCGAGTCAAGCGCGGGATGGCCGACATGCTCAAGGGCGGCGTCATCATGGATGTTGTCAACGTAGAACAGGCGAAGATTGCCGAGGATGCCGGTGCCGTTGCGGTAATGGCGCTGGAGCGGGTCCCAGCCGATATTCGCGCGCAAGG
>CAMDKJ010000179.1 GCA_945900705.1 Bifidobacterium breve
CAAACATTGGTTGACAGCAGGGCGGCGGCTGACGAAATCGCACCGATGAGTTACGCGCAGGTTATTGCCGCGGTCTACGCGGCCGCGACGCCCGATGATTATGTGTTAACGGCTGCCGGCGGATTACCAGGTGAGCTCAATGTGAACTGGATGAGTAAGGGAATCGCCACATTTGATTGCGACTACGGCTTCTCTTGTATGGGCTACGAGATCTCCGGTGCCTGGGGTGCGGCATTTGCTCGCGATAAGGGCGAAGTATTCGCATTGGTTGGAGACGGATCCTATTTGATGCTCAATAGCGATATCTATGCGTCGGTGCTTTCAGGGAAGAAGTTCATTCTCGTAGTTTTGGACAATGCCGGCTATGCGGTAATCGAAAGGCTCCAGGTAGGCAAGGGCGGGCGCTCTTATAACAACATGCTTCGCGATTCACGCGGTGACGGCAGCGAGGTTCGCGTTGATTTTCGCGCCCACGCGCAGGCCATGGGAGCTTGGGCGGTGCAGGCGGAAAGTGTGGAGGAGCTGGCGGCGGCACTCGCGACCGCCCGCGCAAGTGAGCGAACCAGTGTCATCGTGGTTAGTGCCCGTGAAAATGATTGGACCCCCGGGGGTGCCTTTTGGCAGGTTGGGGTTCCGGAGTCAAGTGAATTAGCCGAGGTGCGCTCAGCCCGCGAACAAATGGATTCTGGTTTATCCGCCCAGCGCTTGGTTTGACTATCACTCCGAGGTGACTAGGTAGCGCAAAAATATCGATCCGTCCCTGGTAAGTACCTGTTTTGGTTGCAGTGTCAATCCCGGGAATTGCGAGGGGCTTAGCAGGCGCGCTGCTGAGCCCACGAAAACGGGGCTAACTGTCAGCAGCAGCTCATCAAGGGCGTTGGCTTCAAGTAGTGCCGTAAGTAGTGTTGGCCCACCCTCGCAGTGGATACGCATTAGCCCTCGGGCGGCGAGGGCGTCGATGGCGGTGCGCGGGTCAACCTTTTGGGCCCCGCAAGCGATCAGGTCGATTCGACCTGCGAGGTCACTGGGAGCGGCGTCGATGGCGACCTGCGAGGTGAGCACCATTGACCTTGGGGTTTGCCCGGACGCCTCAGCGAATAGGGCGAGGTCTGCCGGCAAATTCAAAGTGCTGGAGACGATGGCAATTGGTATTCGGGCGGGACGATAGTTCTCAGTGCGAACCGTGCTAGCACCCACCAAAATTACCTCGGCAGCACGGCGCAATTGGCCAAAGAGGGCGCGATCGGCGGTGGATGAGATGGATTTCGAGAGCCCATCGGACCCGGCAATACTGCCATCGAGGGTCATCACCATATTGGCCCTCACCCATGGAAGACCCCGGTTAAGGGGCCAGGGGTAGGCCGCGGCTAGGTCTGGCTCCGACAGCTCAATAATCGGCGCTGGCCACACTCTTTTCACCCGGTCATCGTCGCATGGTCGAGTTATGTGGTTTGCTATGCCCATGGAGATGACCGGAATAATCTCAGGGCTCTTCGCAGGGATCATTATCGGGCTCATTGCGCGCCTGTTGGTGCCGACTATGCAATCAATCGGCTGCATAGTAACGATCATTATCGGTGTGCTGGGCGCATTCCTTGGCCTGGCGGCAGCCAATGCATTTGGCTACGGCAATTCATGGTTACTCGTATTCATCACACAAATATTCATCGCGACCATCTTGGTTGCGATCGTTGCAGCACTGTTCCGTCGCAGTAATACTGGATAATAACTATTTCACTTCGATCCGATATCTAGCAGGAGGTTTCAAATCATGCGTGGACGCCTACTCCGGACCGCAGCAGTTGTCGGTACCGCCAAAGTCACAGCCAATGCGATTGATGATCGCCACGATGCAAAGGCTGACGCCGCTGCTGCAGAAGCCGCTCCCGCCGCGCCTGCAGCCCCGGCTGCCCCAGCGTTAGCGCCGAGCGATGACATCGTCACCCAGCTCACCAAGCTTGGTGAGCTAAAGGGTGCTGGCGTCCTCAGTGAAGCTGAGTTCGAAGCCGCCAAGGCGAAACTGCTGGGCTAATTGCGACACTCGGTGTTGGATTTCCAAGGCCGAGGGGCTCTTGTCACTGGCGCTGGCGCCAGTGACGGCATTGGGTATGCCACGGCAAGACTCTTAGCGGAATCAGGCGCAGCGGTCTTCTTGGTATCACTCGGTGGGCGTGCCGTTGACAGGGCTCAGGAGCTAACCGCGGCCGGACACCTCGCGTACGGTGCCAGTTGCGATCTGACCGATCCCGATGCAGTTAAGGCGCTCATGCAAGTGGTTCTTGCCCGATTTCCAGCCCTTCACGTGGTTGTCAACAATGCGGGCATGACCAGCGCCGCCGGTGACTCAGCAAGGGAGTCGGGAACGGTCGAGGAAGTTGAGTTTGCCGGCTGGCGGGCAGGTATCGCCCGTAATCTCGATTCAGCTTTCCTGGTCACCAAAGGTGCATTGCCCGCGCTGCGGGCCAGCGGATCAGGGCGCATCGTCATGGTTGCGAGCGTTACCGGCCCGGTGATGGCAATGGGTGGTGACGTGGCCTACGCGGCATCCAAATCGGGCCTGGTCGGCTTAGCTCGCGCTATCGCAATTGATGAAGCCCGCCACGGCGTAACCGCAAATGCGGTCGCGCCGGGCTGGATTGCCACCGGCTCCCAGACACCACACGAGTATGAGCAGGGGCTACGTACCCCGATGGGGCGATCTGCTCGACCAGGGGAGGTTGCCTCGGCGATCACCTGGCTAGCTTCACCCGGTGCCTCTTATGTCACCGGCCAGTGCCTAGTGGTCGATGGAGGCAACTCCATTGCAGAGGAACGCAGATAAACACCTGTTGGCCTTGGCCACTGGGGGTAGCCCCTTGAATATTGAGCCACCACCTTCTTTCCCTTGATTTCACCCAAGGGGCGTGTTGTACTAGTGACCTGAGAATTGCCCGTCAGGTAACGACTAAGTAGGAGCGGCATATGCCAACTTTCGATGTTAATTCGCCTGTTAGCTCAGCGCCGATCGATCGGCTCGCCCTTGGTGTTGGTTGGGTGCGCCCAGGTGTGGCCGGTATCGGCGGCACACTAGACCCCGCCGGCTACTGTGATGTGCCGTCACCTGCGTGCGCTGCTTTCTGTTTTGAGGGTAATGAAGAGTAGCAACGCACCACTCAACGAAGAAGTTCACACCCATGAAGATCACAACGAGAAGAATGGAGCACTAAATGCCACATATTGATATTGCTACCCCAGTTAGTTCAGCGCCAACCGATCGGCTCGCACTCGGTGTTGGTTGGGTGCGCCCGGGTGTGGCCGGAATCGGCGGGACCCTAAACCCCTCTATAGTCTTTGTACATAATTTGTGTGCACCCTACGTTTGTTTTGAGGGTAATGACGAGTAGCACCCTTCCCCTCCACTAAGTGGGGTGTTTAACCCTTGTTGCAGGGATAGGTAGAAATGAAAGAACCCCTCGTCTCCGAAGGGTTCATCGTGGACCAAACAAGACGCGACCCGTTCAAGCCACCTTGATCACGTCTAGCGTTTCGCCCTCCATGCGCAATCGGAGCGTGTAACCGGAAATGTTCATCTTGGTGGTAAACAAAACTGCCCCGGTTGTCTTCGTGTTGAGCGACCACTTAAGGACCTTGGCATTGGCTTTGCGTCCAACGATGGTAAAAGGCGTATCGGGGCTATTGGTGTCAACACTCACCCGAGCCCCGCTCCCACGACTGTCGCGTCATAGGTT
>CAMDKJ010000180.1 GCA_945900705.1 Bifidobacterium breve
TGGGATGACATCAACACCATCATCGCCGCTGGTCGCGCTGACTTATGCGCACTTGGCCGCCCGCATCTATATGACCCGGCTTGGACCTTGCACGCGGCTGCTGATCAGGAGTACCGGATGCCGTGGCCGAAGCAATATGCGGCAGGCAGCCGCAAGCCGCCGGCGGGTCGCGCCGAAGACCCTAAGCCGCGTCTTAGTTTGGTGGAAACGGAAGTTGCCTCCGAGCGGCCACGACGGTGGTTGGTCAGCTGATTTTGGTTGGTAATTTACAAAGGTGCTTGCACTATTGGATGCGAGCCGCAGCGACGTCGGTGTGACTGAAATCCAAACCTACGTAGAGTAATGGCTCAGTGGTGGCCTTTGCCAGTGCGTAAGAAAACAGTCGCCAAAGTTGAGTTGTGCCGGGTGTCCGCTTCCTCTACCAAAATCTCGATATGCATCACGAGCTATGCACGGGTTTTGTGAATCGACGATTATCAAAGTGGGAGTCCTTGCGCGTCGTATAGGCCATCAGCGACGTCGTGCAGATTAAGCCCGCTGGTGGCCCGCACCCGTGCCGCCGCTCGCGCAGAGATAGCCCGTGGCCGCTCAGCTTTGGCTACCGGCTGAATACCAGTTTCACGAGTTGCGATGGACTCTTTTAATGCCAAGGTGACGGCGCTGGTTACGGTGGTGTGCAAGAGCGCGGCCAACTCCCGGGCCAACTCATGGGTTTCGGGGTTTTTAATGTTGAGGGACATGCCTCTAATCTACCTCGGTAGAAGAACTGGTACTAATGGTAGAAATCTGCCTGTTGGGCTCGGTTGATTTCAGCGGTAGGGAGTGAAATCCGGTGGCCGCTTCTCATTGAAGGCGGCGCCACCCTCCTTGGCTTCATCGGTATCGACAAAGAGATCGAGCACGTCAAATGCGAGTGACTGGAGTCCGACCAGGTGGTCAGTGTCCGCATTGAAACTGTGCTTTAGAGTCTTGATCGCGGTGGGGGATAGGTCCCGAACCTTGCGGCCCCAGGAAAGCGCAAGCGGCATCAGCTCAGCGGGCTCGACAACTCGGTTGACCAAGCCCCAGCGCTCGGCGGTGGTGGCGTCGTATTGATCGCAGAAAAACCAGATCTCGCGGGCGCGTTTTTCGCCTACTACCCGGGCCAGGTAGGCGGTGCCGAAGCCGGCATCGAAACTACCGACACGTGGGCCGACTTGGCCGAATTTCGCGGTACTTGCGGCTAACGACACGTCGCAGAGCACATGCAGGACATGGCCACCACCGATTGCAAACCCATTGACGGCCGCGATTACCGGCTTGGGTACCTCACGGATTAACCGGTGCAGTCGATCGATTTCAAACATCCCCATTTCGGTTTCGCCGTAGCCGCCGGTCGCTGCGCGTTCCTTTTGGTCACCGCCACTGCAAAATGCTTTCGGGCCAGCGCCGGTCAAGATGATGGCGCCCACGGATTTATCAACCCAGGCGTAGCGAAAGGCGTAGATGAGTTCATCAACGGTTCGACCACGTAGCGCGTTGTAGCGATCGGGTCGGTTGATGGTGATGACGGCAACCCCATCGATGGTCGAATAAGTGATATCTGTGAACTCATCAAGCTTTATCATCAAACCTCCACTAGTACTGCGATGCCGAGCCCAACCCCGATACATGCCGTCGCAATGCCCAAACCACCCCCGCGCCGCTGAAGTTCACGGCAGGTATCGACAACTACGCGCGCCGCGGAGGCCCCAACCGGATGGCCGATGGCGATGGCGCCGCCATTTGGGTTTACTTTTGCCAGATCGATTTCGGGTGCATCGTGCAGCACGGTGAGCACCATGGCCGCGAAAGCCTCATTTATCTCAAAAAGGTTGATATCGGCGAATGAGTGCCCGGTGCGCTGAAGCAACTTGTGCATTGCGGGCACCGGTGCGCTCGCAAAATCATCCGGCTCGGTGGCAACTACCGCAGAACCCAAGATCGCACCGATTGGAGCCAGCCCAAGTTCGAGTGCCTTTTCTTCGGAAGTAATCAAGGTGGCGACGGCACCATCATTAATAGGTGATGAGTTACCCGCCGTCACGGTGCCGTCGGTGGTAAATGCCGGCTTCAAGCGTGCGAGGGTTTCGGCGGTGCAGTCGGCTCGGATGGATTCGTCAATGCTGACGCCGTCAACCGCGAAGGCGAAGCCATCGTGGTAGCCCTTGGCCCAAGCGGTGCTCGCAAGTTCATGTGAACGCACCGCCCAATCATCTTGCTCAGCGCGACTAATGCCCCGCGCGGTAGCGCTGCGCTGCGCGCAGGCTCCAAGGCTGTCGGTCCAGTGCGCCGGGAAGGCGGGGTTGATCATCCGCCAGCCGACGGTGGTTTGCTCGAGCCGCATTGCCGGATCAAGAGGTTTATCTGATTTAGGTAGCACATACGGCGCCCGGCTCATACTTTCAACGCCACCGGCAAGTACTAGGTCCATGTCACCGGCGCGAACGGCCCGGGCCGCTTGGACGATGGCTTCGGCACCGGAGCCGCAGAGACGATTGACGGTGACTCCGGGCACGGTCAGCGGTAAACCAGCAAGTAGGGCGGCCATCCGGGCGACATTGCGGTTGTCTTCGCCGGCTCCGTTGGAGTCGCCCATAATTACGTCATCGATTTGAGTTGGGTCCAGTTCCGGGGTGGCGGCGATAAGGGCCGCGATCGTTTGACCCAGGAGGTCATCGGTGCGGATGCCAGACAGGCCACCGCGATACCGCCCAAATGGAGTCCGGCGGGCTGCAGCAAGAACAGGACGGGGGGTGCTCATGTGTCGTATTATTGTCGATCGACAAGGATACGCGTTATGCCCGGGTCGGTGAACTGATCTAGGAGGCTTAGTGGGATCGCCATTGCACTCTCCTGTTCGGTCCCCCTGGCGAGAAACTGCCCTAAGGCAGTGGTTGAGTGTAGCGATTGATGGCCGAAGGGTGCAGTTATGACAGTGCGAAGGATCAACCCGCCCGAACTCGCCACACCCATCGGTTTTACCCATGCCGTGGTTGCTGAGGGCACCACTTTGGTGTTACTCGCTGGGCAGACCGCTTCGAATATCGATGGCGCGATTGTCGGCGAAACCATTGTCGAGCAGTTCGAACAGGTTCTTACAAATTTGCTGGTAGCCCTTGAGGCGGCCGGCGGCACCCCATCGCAGTTGGCGAAGCTGACCATCTATTCGGTTGATCCGGTTGACTATCGAGGGCACGCTAAAGAAATCGGGCAGATCTGGCAGCGGCTCATCGGTCGTGATTACCCAGCAATGACCTTGATCGGGGTAACCCGGCTCTATGACGACGCAGCGTTGCTAGAAATAGAAGGGATCGCGATCCTCCCGTGAGCGATCTGCGGGCAATTTGGGCGGCTGAATCGATCGCGGTAATTGGTGCCACTGATAGACCCGGCGCGATGGGTCGGCTGCCCATCGAATACTTGCAAAAGTACGAGTACCCGGGCTTCATCGCCCCGGTTAATCCCAAAGGTGGTCAGGTAATGGGGCTGCCGGCCTTCAGGAGTGTGGCCGAAATCGGACGGTCGGTGGACTTGGCGCTGGTAATGGTGCCCGCCTCAGCTGTACTCGCGGCTGTCACCGATTGTGCCCAAGTAGGCACTTCAGTATGCATTGTGATGTCATCGGGATTTGCCGAGACTGGTGCTGA
>CAMDKJ010000181.1 GCA_945900705.1 Bifidobacterium breve
CTCGGCCTGCATTTCACGCCGTTCTACAACTGGGCGCTAACCAACCATGATGCCGATTATTTCATTGAGCAGCCCCTCTATTTAATCGCTGCTTTCCTCTTCTACTTTCCGCTGATCGGTTCAAATCTGCAACCCCGGCGGCCAGCCCCAGCAAGGCGCTTGCTTTCGATGGCACTGATGATGGTGCCCGAGACCATAACCGGGGCAGTTATCTATTTCGCCTCAGTTGTTCTCTACCCGGCCTTCCCGGTTGATCGCCCATTCGGGCCCGACCCCATGGGAGATCAGCAACTAGCCGGGGCAATGATGTGGGCGCTTGTTATGGTCGTGGACTCATTTTGGATGATGCTCGCTGCGGTTGATTGGTTCAATAGTGAAGAACGCAGTGGCCGCAGAGTTAATGCCGAAATTGATGCTGAAATTGAAGCTGAAGTCACCAAAGGCGCTTAGTTCGGTGCTCCCTGAACGATTGCTGGGTTGCTGAAGATCTCTGGAATCCCATGCGTACTGAAGCGGTCAAATGGCCAAACCGTGAGCACGGATCTTCCCACCGCAGCAGATTGCGGAACACTGCCGTTATTGACATCTAGGTGGTAACGCGAATCACGGGAGTTGCCGCGATTGTCACCCATCATGAACATAGAGGCGGCCGGAACCACAATGTCAAACCGCACCTGATCGGTTGGGCCATTGACATACGGCTCAACAAGTGGCACCCCGTTAAGCACGATGTGACCTTGCTCATCGCAACAAGCGACTCGATCACCGGAAATTGCAATTGCCCGCTTAACTAAGTCCTGCCCACTATCACTGGGGATCAAGCCAATAAATGTCAGGGCGCTACGCAAGTAACTTCGTGCCCCCGAACTAGTTGGCTCAGGGGTGGGAAGCCAGCCGCCGGGATCGCGAAACACCATGATTTCACCGCGCTCTACACCAGAAATCCGAGTGGTGATCTTCGCCGCGATGATTCGGTCATTGGGCAGCAGGGTTTCTTCCATCGATGCACTTGGAACATAGAAGGCTTGAATTAAGAAAGCGCGCACCAACGCTGACAGCACCAGTGCAGACACCACAATAATTGCGGTTTCGCGAAGGAAATGGAGCGGACCGCTTTTCTTTTTTTGCGGCCCACCTTTTCGGTGCCGGCCCCCCACCACCGAATCGGCCAACTCCGGTTTGTCATCACCCTCACGTGCGGAGACGGCCATCAGTTGTCCGTATTCGGTGCAGGTATTTGCGCAAAATTTTCGGGGATCGGGATGGTTTGGAGCCGGCCCAGCGGCCATAAAACATTCATTACTCGACCAACAACACGACTTTGTGGAACCATGCCACCGCCAGGGTCACCAAGGTGGTAGCGCGAATCCGCGCTATTAGATCGGTGGTCGCCCATCATCCACAACTTACCCTCGGGCACGATGACATCAAAGTTCATGTCACTTGGTACGTCGCCGGGGAAGATATAGGAATCCTCGTCGAGTGGAACATCATTTACCGTGATGCGGCCCTCGGCATCGCAGCACACCACATGATCACCCGCTAACCCAATTACCCTCTTGACATAATCCGTGCTGTCAGGTGGCATTACACCGACTGATTGGCCTAGCCATGACAAAGCCCCGGTGATTGGATCACGCTGCGGGACTTCGCCGGCTGCGACGAACGAGTCAGTGCCGTCAAATACCAAGACATCGCCGCGTTCAATGGGCCGCAGGCGATAAGTCACCTTGTTCACGAGCACGCGATCACCAACCTGCAAGGTGTCCTCCATGGACCCAGATGGAATGGAGAATGGACGCGCCACAAAGGTCGTGAGGAGTAGTACGACGCCGAATGCAATGATGAATGTCAGCGGTAAATCCCACCAAGCATCGCGCCGACTCTTAGCCATCAGCTAGTCATACCATCGATTGCTGGGAGCGGCGAATAACTTTGTGGATTGAATCTCGGGACAGTTTTAGTCTTGCGGTGTTGATTCAACAACTGCAGCTGTCACCGTTGGCACATTTCCGCGGCGCTCGTGAATCTTTGCAGCTTTGCCGCGAAGGTCGCGCAGGTAGTAGAGCTTGGCCCTACGGACATCACCGCGAGTAAGCAACTCGATTTTCTCAATAATCGGAGTGTGCAACGGGAAAGTGCGCTCAACCCCAACACCATAAGAAACCTTGCGAACCGTGAAAGTCTCACCAATACCTGATCCAGCCCGAGCGATAACCACACCCTGGAAAATCTGCACACGGGTCTTGTTACCTTCGACGACCTTTACGTGCACCTTCACGGTGTCACCTGATCGAAGGTCCGGGAGCCCGGTCTTTAGGGAGGCCGCGTCAACGCTGTCTAGGGTCTTCATTTTGGGTTCACTTCCTGTAAGCGCCACAGGTCGCCCACGATTATTGGCCCCACTGAGGGGATCGGGAACAGCTACTTAGTTCAAAACCGGGGGCTTCCCCTGTGGCGGGGCACCCCGGGCGTGCTGACCAAGTCTGCCACAGGCCGGATGCGGGGCCAAACCGCCCTCAGCCGAGGCGTTAACCTAGGTCAAGCTCTGGGCTAAGAGCGGCTAAATCCGGACGAATTCGGGCCGTGCGCAGCCTTGCCTGCTCGGCTCGCCAGGTGGCGATTTGCCCGTGGTGACCGCGCAGTAGCACCTCTGGTACCTCGAGCCCGCGCCACTCCTGCGGTTTGGTGAAAACTGGCCCTTCGACCAGGTGCTCCATGGAACCCGCAGCAAATGAGTCATCGATCACGCTGGCTTCATTCCCGACGACTCCCGGAAGTAGACGCGCGACCGCCTCGACCATGACCAAGGTTGCCGCTTCACCACCAGCCAAAACATAATCGCCGATACTGACTTCTCGCACTCCCGCCCAATCGCTGGATTTCGAATAGTGGGCAGCGACTCGCGCATCAATGCCTTCGTAGCGTCCGCAAGCAAATACCAACCACGGGTCGGTGGTCCAAGCTTGGGCCGCCTGCTGATTGAAAACAGCCCCCGACGGGGTGGGCACTACCAATACCGGTTGTCTCCCCTGACCACTTGCGGCAATTTCGTCAAGGGCCTCCCCCCATGGCACGGGGCTCATCACCATGCCGGGCCCACCGCCATAAGGAGTGTCGTCGACGATGTTGTGCCGGTCGTGGGTAAATGTGCGCAAGTCATGAATACGAACCTCGATTAGACCGGCCGCCATCGCCTTACCCAGCAGTGACAACGTCAACGGCGTGAAGTAGTCCGGGAAAATAGTGACAACATCAATTCTCATCGCTGGGCTCCTCGATCAGCCCAATAGGAGGATCAATGAGAATTCGACGATTATCCATGTCAACGGTTGGCACAATCGCAGACACAAACGGAATGAGAACCTCGCGCCCGGTCACGGTGATTACCGATAGCAATTCTTGGGATGGAAGATGCACCACATCGCCCACCACGCCTACGGAATCACCACTTATGGTTTCGACCGTGCACCCAATCAGTGCGCTGTCGTAGAACTCATCTGGGTCGGCTGGTTTTGCGTCAGTGTCTCGCTCGACTTCAACAATGGTTCCGCGCAAGGACTCGGCAGCTCCCCGGCTTTCAAATCCCACGAAACTAACCAACAGACGCCCCGAGTGCCAGTGAATTTCGGAAACCGTCAACTCCCCGGCAGGGCCATCTGAATG
>CAMDKJ010000182.1 GCA_945900705.1 Bifidobacterium breve
TGCTGTTACCGCGGCCGGAGCAGTGCCGTTTACACACACCCCGGTATCAATGAAGGCGGTACCGGCATTAGCGCCAGCCCAACTTGGTGGGGTAACAATCACGTGATTACCCGACCGCACAAAGGTGCCGTTCCAAGATGTCGAGATACTCCCACCGGTAGACAGGTCGAATTCGATTCTGTCGATGATGATTCGGTTGGTGGTGCCATTTTGAACGCCGAGTTTTCCGCACCAGCCACCAGCCCACGATGAGTCAGTGACGATTTTCGACGTAATGACCCCGTTGGTGATCCCCGGATTCGACGGAGTTGCGGTCGGAGTTGCTGTTGGAGATGCGGTCGGAGTAGCTGTTGGAGATGCGGTCGGCAATGGAGTCACCGTGCCGTCAAATGCAATCGCCTCCTTGTTCATCAGCGAACGCAGCAAAGCCATCTTGGCGGTGTTGATGGTCTTCCAATCGTCCAACAGCACGCCACCGGTATCGCCAGAGTTAGGATTCCAGGCCCAGAACGTCCAGCTCATATTCTTACGCCCTAGATAGTCCGCGAACTGTCTGATCCATCGACCTTCGGTGGTGTCCAAACCGACATTCTTGGCGCCGAACTCACCAATCAAAATTGGAGCAGTGCCCGAGTCCGCCAGGTAACCGAATCCCTTTGTCCACCGGTCGGCCAAAATCGATGCCTGATTTGGATCAGAGAACCACGGCTGGGCGAATACTCCCGGGCCGTATTCATGTGGTGAGTAAACAAGCTTATTCGGCTTTGATAGGCGCACCGGGTTCGCGCGCGCCCCCTCAAGGTTGCCGCCCCACCAATGTCGATCAAGTTGTTGCCCGCCAGCAACTTGACCCTCAATACCTTCAACAATAATCAACATGTTGGGATTCTGGGCAAGCACGGCATTGCCAGCAAGTTCTGCAGCACGGCGCCAGTCGGTAGCACCACCGGTACCCCACGTAGCTGAGCCATGGGGTTCGTTCTTCAGGTCGGCCGCGATGACATTGGGCTTATCCGCATAGCGTTTGGCGAGCGCCTGCCAGGTGGCGACCCAATTGGCCTCGGTATAACCGTTCTGCCCGTACCAAAGGTCATACATAAAGCCGTCATCAGCTTGTGAGTGATTGTCGAGAATGATCATCAGACCTTGATTCGCGGCTTCATCAATGATTACATCCATCACCTGTTGCGGGGTCTTGCCGGCAAGAGCCGCATTTCGCCCGTTCGCATAGTCAATGCCGCTGGTTGTCGAAGCCGCCATCGCCTGCAAAGAGAACGGCATCCGGATGGTGTTGAAGCCTTGGGCTTTGATCTGGGCCAGCATTTCCTTGTAGTCGCGGCTCCATAAGCCGTGGGGTGCGTGGTTGGCGGTTTCGAACCCAAACCAGTTGACACCTTGCAAAGTGATGGTTGCCCCGGTGGCATCAACGATTTTACTGCCACTTGTTGACAGCGGTAAGGCCGGCAGCCCAGTAGCTGCCGATGCGGTAGGGGAAGCAAGCACCCCAACCCCGGCCGCGGCCAAGGTGGTGAAGATTACGCCCAATACGAGCGAAATTGCGGTATTGCGATGAATTCGAGGATAGGTAGTTGAGAACATGTCCTAGGTATACCCAGCCGATCCAGTCTTAAACCTAAATTGTTAAATAATTTTCTTGGGCTGCGGGCACTTCGCCCTCGTCAGTACGAATTGTAAGTATCGCCTCAATGGGAACATTGCGTTTCACTATGGCGGTAGCCACCGGGCCAAGTTCATAGTGACGTGCGCCGGTGCCCACCCAACCCACCTCCTTATC
Organism: Bifidobacterium breve; assembly: GCA_945900705.1. Classification (GTDB taxonomy): domain Bacteria; phylum Actinomycetota; class Actinomycetes; order S36-B12; family S36-B12. Next base: position 1,796 of record CAMDKJ010000182.1, read on the forward strand.
TTCAGCAAATACGCGCGCACCGTGGCCGGGAAGGATTTCAGCCGACCCATCAAGATGTAATAGCACTAGACGCCGTGGTGGTTTGCCCAGGTTTTGTACCCGCGCAACAGTCTCCTGACCGCGGTAACAGCCCTTTTGTAGATGTACCGCCGAGCCAATCCAGCCCACCTCGTGGGGCAGGGTCTTGTGATCGGTCTCAGCACCCATTCTTGGCATGGCTGCCGCCACCCGCAAGGCCTCTAGTGCCCAACTACCGGATTGCGCCGGTGCCATCTCGAGCCGCGAATTCAAATCTGCTCGCGCGATAATCACCTCACGACCACGGAAGCCGCGACCGGCAAAAGGCTCGGGCACCAGCCACGTCGGGTGCAGCGGATCAACCTCAGCAATTGGCTCCCACACCGCTGCGAATTGAGACGTCACATTTGTAATTTCTACGCGCAACATGAATTGCATCGATTTCAAATATTTTTCCAGAGAATCCGCGGTGCCCGGCTCAACAATTAGCCACGAGGTCTCGCCGTCGTCAACCAGGTGCAGTTCATGCTCTACATGCCCATGTGGGCTCAAAATTAGGACGAGCGCCGACTCATTCGGCTGGAGGTTTTCGAGATACTGGGTTGTTAGCGTGTGTAACCAGGTGAGGCGATCGGGGCCTGTCACCGTGACAACCCCGCGATTTGAGATATCGACGATGCCAATACCTTCAACGAGTAACCGCTGCTCACGATGCGGATCCCCGAAATGCCACGCGATTGACTCGTCGGCGGTGCCGGCGGGGCCCGCGACCGCGTGCGGCAAATCCAATGAACTCACAATTCGTCGTCCGTTAAATCTTCGCCTGACTTACCTTCGCACTTTGCACAATGCCCATGTATCGCCATATGCGAGATATCAGTCGTGAAACCTTGTTCACTTCGCAGGCGCTCGACAAAAGTTGATGCAACAGCGGCCGGGACACTGGCGACCGCAGAGCAGCGATCACACACCAGGTGGATGTGGAGTTCTTCATCAACCGCGTGGTACGTCGGGGCCCCGTGCCCAATATGCGCATGGGTAACTAGCCCGACACTCTCGAGGACCTCGAGAGTTCGATAAACCGTTGATAGGTTCACCCCGGTTGCGGTTCGCTGCACTTCGACCAAAATGGTTTCGGGAGTACCATGCTGTAACCGCTCGACCGCTTCGAGTACTAATTGGCGCTGCGGGGTAATGCGAAAACCGTGTTCGTGTAGGCGTCGATCCCAATCTTCACTCGCCACTTTGTTCTCCCTCGCCAACCCGGAACAAAGTAGCCGCTAGGTGATTGGTCATGCTTTGGCCCATCGCTGCCATGTCAAATGTCCATAGCAATTGGCCTTCCACGAGACCATAAAGCCGTTGGCCATCGGTGTACTCCTTCGCGCTTTCGGTGCGCGCAACAACGTCAGTCCGCAATTCGGCCCGCGCGCCGGTGATAACGGCGTCCTCGATGCCAGTAACCTCAATTTGGCCGTACCAAACTTCGGCAAAACCGGTCGGGTGCGCCAGTTGTACTTCCAGTCGATTATTTGGCCGAGGGCGCCAGAATCCAGATTCGGTGCCCAGCGGACGCACCCGGTTACCGTCATCGTCAAGTAGCCAACTTCGTGACCAATAGGAAAGAAACGGGCGGCCATCAAAAGCGAATGAAACCTCTTGGCCAAAACGAAAATCCTCGATCGTCGGGTACTGGCCGGTGCCAACGCCAACCCAACTCCCAACAAGCCACGAAAGTGGCAGTAACTCGGCAGGAAGAACTCCAACCGGTGTCGCAGCCACGGGTTACTCGCCGCCCGTCGCGGGCTCATCTACCAGGCGGTAGACGAGGAAGCAA
>CAMDKJ010000183.1 GCA_945900705.1 Bifidobacterium breve
GTGGAGCTCAAGGACAATATCCGTCGGCAGTGGTGGCAGCACATGGTGCGCGGCCGCGATGACGTCGTCGGCCTTGATTCGTCGATCATCTTGGCGCCGCAGGTTTGGGAGGCATCGGGCCACGTAAATGCATTTGTCGACCCATTGACCGAATGCAAGAAGTGCCACAAGCGTTGGCGCGCGGATCAACTAATTGAGGCATACCAAGACAAGCACGGCAAGGAGCCGGTCAACGGTCTGGCTGATATCACCTGCACCAACTGTGGCACGAAGGGCGATTTCACCGAGCCGCGGGATTTCAATGGCATGCTGCGCACGACCATCGGGGTAGTTGAAGATGCGGGGGCTGTCCACTACCTGCGCCCTGAAACTGCGCAAGGGATTTTCGTTAACTATCTAAATGTCATGACGTCAGCCCGCAAAAAGCCTCCATTTGGTATTGGCCAAACAGGTAAGAGTTTTCGAAATGAAATCACGCCGGGTAACTTTATTTTCCGCACCCGTGAGTTCGAACAGATGGAGATGGAGTTCTTCGTCGAGCCGGGCACCGATGAGCAGTGGCACGATTACTGGCTTGAGCAGCGCTGGCAGTGGTACGTCGACCTAGGCATGGACCCAGAGAACATGAGGTTCTTTGAGCATCCGAAAGAAAAACTCAGCCATTACTCAAAGCGCACCGTCGATATCGAATACCGGTTTAGGTTCGCTGGTTCAGAGTGGGCTGAGCTTGAGGGCATTGCCAACCGCACCGACTTTGATCTGACCACCCATGGTGAGCATTCGGGCACTGACCTGTCGTATTTCGATCAAGAGAAGAATGAGCGCTGGGTTCCTTACGTTATTGAACCGGCAGCTGGGCTATCGCGGGCGGTATTGGCTTTCTTGTTGGAGGCATACGCAGAGGATGAAGCCCCCAATTCCAAAGGTGGCGTTGATACCAGAACAGTGCTGCGGTTTGACCCGCGCCTTGCGCCGGTCAAAGTGGCGGTTCTCCCATTGTCGCGTAATGCAGATCTTTCTCCCAAGGCCAAGGATCTAGCCGCGGATCTTCGTAAGCGCTGGAACGTTGACTTTGACGATGCAGGAGCTATCGGCCGTCGCTACCGGCGCCAAGACGAAGTTGGCACGCCATTTTGTATCACCGTCGACTTCGAAACTTTGGAAGATCAGGCCGTCACCATTCGTGAGCGCGACACCATGCAACAGGAGCGCATCGGGCTAGACGCGGTGGCCGGCTGGCTGGCTGCTCGGTTGCCGGCCTGCTGAGCAAGGCGGCTTCACAAAAAAGCACCCGCCCCGTGATGAGTTGTTACAAGAAAACTTGAAGTCTTCTTGCTGCAACTCACCAGGAGGCGGGCTCAGTCACACTGGGTGAGACAAAAGCTGAACTGTTTTGTTACTTCCCTGCAACTGCGCGCTTGAGTGACTGTCCGGCGGAAACCTTGACGGCACGCTTTGCGGCAATCTGGAGGGTTTCGCCGGTCTGGGGATTGCGGCCGGTGCGGGCAGCGCGATCTGCGGTCTCGAAAGTCACAAAGCCGGGGATGGTGACTTTCTCGCCCTTGACGAGCTGTGCGGTGATAACTGAACTCAAGCCGGCGAGGATCTGGTCAACTGCGGTAGCGGTTGAGCCGGTCTGTGCGGCAATGGCACTCACGAGTTCGGTGCGATTCATGCATTCCTCCTAGTGGAAATTATTGTCCATCTACGGTAGCACAGCGGGTTGCTGGGCCGATGGTTCAACTCTTGGGCGGTGCGTACCCCTCAGAGAGTACGCGTGCGGTGTTTTTGGGCAAAAGCAAACTGGTTAATAGGCCCAGGAGGACAAAGAACCCGGCCACCCAGGAGACCATTTTGGTGGCCTGGGTGAAGCCGGCGGAGGCCCCTTCGACCAAGACATCGCCCCCCGGGGCGAAGGCGAGCCCGGGAATCGCCTGCCCGGCTGAATTGGCCACCGCTTGGGAGACCTCTTGGGCCTGGGCGGTGGGTATCCCGCGTTCTTCGAGTTGACTGGTCACCGAGGTGCCGAGCCCGATGAGCAAGGTTGTCCCCAAAATGGCGGTACCGATGGCGGCGCCAACCTGGCGCGAGGTTGACTGCACGGCGCTCGCTTGCCCAGAGTCGGCAACGGGTACCTCCGAAAGTACGACCCCGGTCAACTGCGCGGTGGCAAAGCCCACGCCCATCCCGTAGAGGAACAGCCATGGGGCCAGGCCCCAGCCGGTGATTTCGGGGGAGATAACAAAACCCAGGCCGAGGATCCCGATGACTTCGAGCAACATGCCAAGTTGCAGGACTCGAACCGGTCCCACCCGTTGGGAAATTGGGGCACCAGCCCCTGATGCGAAAAATGAGCCAATGGCAAGTGCTAGCAAGATGACGCCGGTTTCCAGCGCGTTGTAGCCGCGGACCGCCTGCAAGAAGAGGGGGAGGGTGAAAAGTAAACCGAACTCGCCGAGGCTGACGACAACGGCGACCCCGTTACCGGCTGCGAAGGAGCGAATGCGAAATAGCCGCAGGTCAAGGATGACGATCTTGCCGGCTGCGGCTCGCCGGGTTTCGACGAGGATTAGCGCTGCCAGAGCAATAACTCCTAGTACCCCCGCGATGAATACGAGCGATAGCCGGCCGGTGTCCCAAGTTAAGGGGCCAGCTTTAAAGGGCGCGGTTGAAATTATCCAGCCATAGCGCTGGCCTTCAATCATTGCGAAGACAACTCCGAGTAACCCGAATGTTGAAAGTAATGTTCCCGGTAGGTCAACGCCCTTGCGCCCGAGTAGATCCTTAGTTTCTGGCACTACCAGCAAGACGCCGATTAGCACGATGATGCCGATCGGCAAGTTGATCAAGAAGGCCCAGTGCCAAGATGCGTAGGTTGTTAACCAGCCACCGACCAGCGGGCCAAGGGCAGCCATGCCGCCGATGGTCGCTCCCCAAACCGCGAAAGCAATCGCGCGGGATTTGCCGACGAAGACCGCATTTATGACGGACAGCGAGGCCGGCAAGATCATCGCGGCGCCAACGCCTTGAAATGCGCGGGCAGCTATGAGGTGGATTGATGAGTCTGAAATGGCGACCAGAACGCTGGCACCGACAAAAACGATGATGCCGATTATGAAGAGGAGTTTGCGGCCGAAGCGGTCGGCCATGCGGCCAGCAAGAATCAGCAAGGAAGCGAAAGTTAGTGAGTAGGCCGCGTTAATCCACTCGGCATCATTGGTGGTGAGGTTTAAGTCTTTGATCATCGACGGGATCGCGACGTTCACGACGGTGGCGTCGAGAATGATCATGGCCACGCCCAGGGACAAGAAGGCTAGGGCGATCCAGCGCCTCTTGCCGGTGAGAACCTTTTGCTCCGAAAGTGCTGGGGCGTTCATGTTCTCCCTATCGTGTCTCGGTGGCCCGCATGTCGACCAGGTCGCGGCAATGGCGACCAGGTAAACCATGCCGACGTCATGTCGGAATGCGGATGTGACGATGCTAGCGGTCAATGGAAGAATCAAGGCGTGACCACGACGGCCTTCGCCAAAGGATTGAGCGCTGGGGGGCTAAATATTGACCCGCC
>CAMDKJ010000184.1 GCA_945900705.1 Bifidobacterium breve
ACATCTAAGCTGCGAAGTCGCTGCACTGCTCCTGCTATTTGCGCAGCTAGTTCTGGTGAGGCAGCCGGAACCCGCAATCGCACAATTGAGATGGCGTGCTCAAGATTCGGGTAGTCAATCCAGTGGTAAAGGCAGCGCCGCTTCAGCGCGTCATGTAAATCGCGAGTTCTATTAGAAGTCAAGATCACCACCGGAGGAATTGTGGCCCGCAGCGTGCCGAGCTCCGGAACAGTGACGGTCGACTCGGCCAGCATCTCAAAAAGGAATGCCTCAAACTCCTCATCAGCACGATCGATCTCATCGATTAGTAAAACCGCAGGGTTTGGGCCTTGGTGTTCTAGGGCTTGCAAGAGGGGGCGCTCGACTAAGTACTCGCGACTGAAAAGAGATTCTTCGGCAAGATCCGAGCCGCGAGCCTCCGCGAGTCGAATCCCAAGAAGTTGACGCGGATAGTTCCACTCGTATAAGGCTTCAGAGGCGTCAATCCCTTCGAAGCATTGCAGCCGAATGAGCGGGGTGTCGAGCATCGTCGCGAGAGCTTTGGCCGCCTGGGTTTTGCCCACCCCGGCTTCACCTTCAAGCAACAAAGGTTGTGGGAGGCGAACCGCGCAAAATAGCGCCGTCGCTAGGCCGATTTCTGTCAGGTACTCATGCTCTGCAAGCCCTGTTATCAAGTCTTGTGGAGTTAAAATTTTGTCGGCGATGTTCACGCGACTCCTGCGAACTTGGCCGGATCACTTAGAAACGTTTCCTTGCAGCCAAGGCAGCAGAAGTACCATCGAGAACCGTCATGATCTGCGTGAATACTAGAATCGACCGCCGCAACCACCATGTGGCAGATCGGGTCATTTGCTACTGCTGAGTCACCGGCGCTTACTACCTCGCCTTGCCCGTCCCCGAGTAACGGCAATTCTCGGATCCTTTTCGGAGCCCGTCTATCTTCAATGATCTCAGCAAAAATTGAAAGGGCGATCTCTTCTGGGGTTTGTGCGCCGATATTTAATCCGGCCGGGGCATGTACCCGAGCCCGCATGTCGGGGGTGACATCGAGCGAATCGAGTACGGCGAATGCTCGCTTAGGGCTGGCGACAAGCCCGACATAAGGAACATTGGCCTTTAAAGCTGAGATGATCGCCGCCTCCTCCTCGTCGCCATGCGAAGCAAGAATTACCGCATCAACATTGGTAAGTGGCCCCGTTACCCACGGAGCAACCTCGTAGCCCAAAGTGGAGCCGATTACGTTTAAGGCCTGAGCAATTGGGCTATGACCAAGTACTCGCACGAGCGGTGCTGGAAAAACCGGCTCCATAAAAATCTCCAAGGTGCCACCGGAAAGGCATGGGTTGTGGACCACTAACTTGCCGTGTTGATCAGGTTCAGGGATTGGTGCGATACGCAGCAGCACACATTCGCCAGTACGTAGAGCCGAAAGCCCTTGGGCTCGCACCGTGGCCTCAGCACATTGCCCACCAACGAACCCCACCATTGTTCCGTCACCCAGTATCAGTGCTTCATCACCGGGCTTGGCTGAAGTTGGCTTCTCCGCAAATACAACACGGGCATGCACGAAAGGAATCCGACTAGCCGTTAACTGATCGGCCCTTTCGCGCACTGCCCGCCTTGTCATGCTCAACTTTCTTCAGTTACTCGATTGCCATATCCACGCGGATGGGATTGCCTTGAATCGCCCGCCACACATTGGACGGGGTCAACGGCATGTCCGCGTGACGCACCCCAAATGGGCTCAGCGCATCGATTACCGCGTTTACCACAGCTGCTGGTGATCCGACGGTAGCTGATTCACCAACGCCCTTGGCCCCGATCGGGTGATGGGGTGAGGGGGTTACGGTTTCACCAAGCTCCCAGTCTGGGCACTCGACCGCCGTCGGGAGCAGATAGTCCATGAAGGAACCACCGAGGTTGTTGCCATCGTTATCGAAGGCAATTAGCTCCATTAGGGCCATCCCGACACCATCAGCCAAGCCACCATGGACCTGGCCTTCGACGATCATCGGGTTAATGCGCGTGCCGCAGTCATCAACCGCAATGAATCTACGTACTTTGACCTGACCGGTTCCTGGGTCCACATCAACAACGCAGATGTAGCAGCCGTATGGATAGGTGAGGCTCGGTGGGTTGTAAACCGCCGTCGCGTCTAGGTGGCCTTCAACCCCTTCGGGCAGTTCGAGTGAACTGTGCGAAAGCAGGGCGATTTCAGCAATTGTCTTACCCCGCTCCTTATCACCTTTCACGTACCAGCGACCTAACTCCCAGTCCAGGTCATCTGGTGCACACTCCAAAGCTGCCGCCGCAACGATGCGAGCGCGATCACGAACCTTGCGCGCCACCACCGATGCTGCAGCGCCCGAGACAGGAGTAGACCGCGAACCATAGGTGCCGAGACCAAATGGAGTGTTATCAGTATCGCCGTGAAGGACTTCAATATCCTCTGGTGGAATACCAAGTTCATGGGCGACAATTTGTGCGAAAGTCGTCTCATGGCCTTGCCCCTGGCTCTGCACCGACAAACGCAGTTGCGCTTTACCGGTTGGGTGTACGCGCAATTCAATGCCGTCGGCCATACCTAGGCCGAGGATGTCCATGTCCCTGCGGGGGCCGGCACCTACTCCTTCGGTAAAGAAGGAGATCCCGATACCCATGTATTCGCCGCGAGTGCGCTTTTCGGCTTGCTCACGACGAAGCTCGTCGTAGCCGGCCATCTCCATCGCCACCCGAATCGTCTTTTCATACTGGCCTGAGTCATACTCCCAACCTGTCGGTGAGGTGTACGGGAACTGCTCTGGACGCAACAGATTCTTCAATCGAAGCTCGGCCGGATCCATCTGCAATTCCTGAGCTAGACAATCCACCACCCGCTCGATGACATAAGCAGCCTCGGTAATGCGGAAGGAGCACGCATATGCAACACCACCGGGGGCCTTATTTGTGTATACCGGCGTCACTTTGCAATGTGCATCCGGATAATCATATGAACCTGAGAAAATATTGAAGAAACCTGCCGGGTAATTAGTCGGCTGGGCCACCCCATTAAATGCACCGTGATCTGCCAGTACATCTACGTCCACGGCCAAAATCTTTCCCTCTTTGGTGGCCGCGATGGAGGCTGTCATGTGGTAGTCGCGAGCGAAACCCGTGGAAATTAGATTCTCGTTGCGATCTTCAATCCACTTCACTGGCTTACCGGTAACGATCGTGCCGATAACCGAAAGCACGTACCCGGGATAGACAGGCACCTTATTGCCGAACCCACCACCGATATCGGGGCTGATAATCCGGATTTTCTGCTCTGGAAGCCCAGCTACCATCGCGTACACCGTGCGGTGCGCATGTGGTGCCTGTGTTGTCGTGTACATGGTCAATTGACCGGTAACTTTGTCAAGATATGACACCGAGCCGCAAGTTTCCATGGGTGCCGGATGTACCCGTGGGTACATGATCTCCTGAGTGACAACCACGCAATTGGGGTCTGCCTTAGCAGCAGCCATCGCCGCGGCTGTCGACTCGGCATTACCGGATTCCCATGTTTTGTTCCC
>CAMDKJ010000185.1 GCA_945900705.1 Bifidobacterium breve
GCAGCCGCACTTGAGTCCGCGAAGGGGGTTATCCGGTCCGAAGTCGGGCGTCAGACCGGCATCAAATTCACGCCATCCTTGGCGTTTTTCCCTGATGCGCTACCCGAGAACGCTCAACACGTGGCCGAACTCCTACAAAAGGCAGCCGACGCCGATGCGCAGGTGCACGCCCAGGCCGCGAACGCCACCTACGCCGGCGACGCTGATCCATATCGAGCCCCTCGCGTGGACGACTCCGAACTCCTATGACCCCGGTCGGCGTAATAGTCGTCGATAAGCCAAGCGGCATAACTTCACATGATGTAGTTGCTCGCACGCGTAAGGCGCTGCAAACTCGAAAAGTTGGACACGGTGGCACACTTGACCCGATGGCGACCGGGGTCCTACTAATCGGTGTAGATCGCGCCACCCGGCTACTTGGTTTTTTGGCCAAACAGGACAAAGTTTATCAAGCCACCATTCGGCTTGGATCTTCCACCATTACCGATGATTCCCAGGGCGAAACATTGGCCACCGTGGGTGCCGATCGCATAGCCGCTGTTGACGAGGCTGCGATTCGGGCGGGGATCGCTCAATTGACCGGTGATATTGCCCAGGTCCCCAGTGCCATCAGTGCCATCAAAGTTGATGGGCAAAGAGCCCATGCTCTGGTTAGGGCGGGTGAAAGTGTAGAACTTTCAGCGCGGGCAGTTAATGTTGAGCGGTTCGATGTGCATCGCTTTGCTTTTGATTCGAGCTGGATCGATATTGATGTAGAGGTGACATGTTCGACCGGCACCTATATTCGAGCGCTAGCTCGCGATCTCGGGGCGGGGCTCGGGGTTGGTGGGCATCTCACGGCACTGCGGCGCACGCGGGTCGGCCCGTTCACCGGAGCTGAGGCAATTGGAATCGATAATGTCGGTGTTGATTCGGTGATGGCCATGGGCGAGGTCGCCAGGCGTGCCTTCCAGACTTGGGTGGTTGATGAAGTCGCGGCCGATGCGGTTGCTCATGGTCGGCGAATCGAGTGGGTACCTGCCGGTGCCGGCCCAATAGCCATTACCACTGTTGCTGGCGACCTCCTCGCCCTAGCGGAACGAAAAGATGGCCTGACTCGCTATCTCGCGGTATTTGTTTGACCTAGACTCACCTTGTTATGGCTGATGCTATGAACTCTTCGGCACCTGCGGTGGTCTGCCTGGGTGTCTTCGATGGTGTGCACCGCGGGCATCGGGCGCTAATTGATCGCGCTCGGGTTATCGCCGATGGGCTCGGTATCGCGGTTTCCGTCATGACTTTTGACCCGCACCCGCTGGTCGTGCTGCACCCTGAGTTAGCGCCGAAAATGCTTGCCAGTGTGAGCGAACGTAAAGAGCTACTTCTTGCAGCCGGGGCTGACAATGTTTATGTACTGGATTTCACCGACGCCACCTCGCATTTAGCCCCGCGGGATTTCGTTGAGCGAATAGTCGTCAATCAACTAAATGCGCGCGAAGTGGTGGTTGGCAAAAACTTCTGGTTCGGCCATGAAGCCTCGGGTGATGTCCAGGTACTTAAGACACTTGGGGTCGAGTACGGCTTTGAAGTGGACTCCATAGATATTCAAGGTGGTAGCGGGGCGCAGTGGTCCTCGACCAATGTGCGCCACTTGATTGCCGCTGGTGAGGTGGTTGCGGCCGCTGCCATTTTGGGCCGTGACTACCAACTCGGGGGCTTGGTGGTGCACGGGGATGAGCGCGGCCGCGAACTTGGTTTCCCGACCGCGAATTTGCAAATCGATCAAAACCGAGCCGTCCCGGCCGATGGTGTCTATGCCGGCTGGGTCACCACCGGTGAATTGGGCCGGTTGCCGGCGGCGATCTCAATTGGCACCAATCCCCAGTTTGACGGGGCCGAGAGCCGGATCGAGGCGTATGTGCTAGACCGCACGGACCTGGATCTTTATGACCAAGAATTAAGAGTTGACTTCGTGGCCAGGGTGCGCGGCCAGGCGGTATTCGCCGATTTGGGGGCCTTGGTGGGGGCGATGAACCTAGATGTGGCCATGACCCGGAAACTACTGGCAATCGGCTGAAGTTCGGTGAGCACGGCGATTTTGGGCAATTTCGCCGAATTGGATGCTACTGGTAGCCTGCGCGGTAAGACGGTCGTGAAGCGGGCGCTTTGCGATACGTGTCAAATACGAAAGTGCCGACCGGTGATGCCGGGGAGCGCGCCCGAGAGGAAGAAATGCCACTTGATACTGCCACCAAGGCAGAAATTATCGCTGAATACGGCTCCAAGCCCGGCGATACCGGCTCACCCGAGGTTCAGATTGCGATGCTCACGCGCCGTATTTCGGACCTGACCGAGCACCTTAAGACCCACAAGCACGATCACCACAGCCGTCGCGGCCTACTGCTCCTAGTGGGGCAACGTCGCAGGTTGCTGCAGTACTTGGCCAAGACTGAGATCGCCCGTTACCGGACGATCATCGAACGCCTTGGTATTCGTCGCTAGCAGCAGCGGCTAAGGAACGACTGCTACAACTAAAGAACGGCACACCAGTACACACATCCGGGGCGCTCGCGCACGCGTAACGCCTGGAGTCGGTCCTCGGTAGTGACCTCCGGGAGCAATCTCCCGTGGGCCTCGATCGAAGACCGCGTCTCCCGGAAACAATGCCGCGCGCGCCCCTGTCACAGAAACAGGAGGCACCCGTGGAGGGTTCCCAGATTGCAACAGCAAAGGCCGTTATCGATAACGGCTCGTATGGCACACGCACGATCACGTTTGAAACCGGCCGGTTGGCACGTCAGGCCGCTGGTTCAGTAGCTATCTATCTCGATGAAGAAACAATGCTACTTAGCGCAACGACCGCCGGTAAGTCACCGAAGGATCAATTTGATTTCTTCCCCCTTACTGTCGACGTCGAAGAGCGCATGTATTCACTCGGCCGAATCCCTGGTTCGTTCTTCCGTCGTGAAGGACGCCCAAGCGAGGATGCAATCCTCACCTGCCGGTTGATTGACCGCCCCTTGCGTCCAACCTTTATCAAAGGTTTGCGCAACGAGGTTCAGGTCGTTATCACCGTAATGGCACTAAACCCCAATGATCTCTATGACGTTGTCGCCATCAACGGCGCATCGGCGTCAACTCAGCTTTCCGGCTTACCTTTTAGCGGGCCGATCGGTGGCGTGCGAGTAGCACTCATCGGCGGGCAGTGGGTTGGGTTTCCGACCCATGAGCAACTTGCTGAAGCAGTTTTCGACATGGTGGTGGCGGGCCGGATCGCCGGTGATGATGTCGCGATCATGATGGTCGAGGCTGAGGCCACTGACCGTACGATCGAACTCATCGCCGGTGGTGCAACCGCACCTACCGAGGCAGTGGTAGCCGAAGGGCTCGAAGCAGCCAAGCCATTTATTCGCGCACTTTGTGAAGCTCAGATCACACTAGCCAAGGCCGCCGCCAAGCCCACGGTTGATTTCCCAATCTTCCTTGAGTATCAAAGTGATGCCTATGACGCGGTCGATAAGAGTGCGAATGAA
>CAMDKJ010000186.1 GCA_945900705.1 Bifidobacterium breve
GGCATCACGGGCACCGCGGCCACTTGCTCACCAGCATCAGCGATGCTGAGCTGGGCGTAGCCGGCAATATCGGCAAGTTCGGTCACTAACTTTTCGCGGTCAGCCAGCACCGGGTTGTCTAGTCCGCCGTAAGTGTCGAAAACCGCACTGACCGAAACTTGAGTCTCGGACATGGCCGACTCGGAGTTCTCAATGGCAGCAACCAGCCCACGCATCTCAGCATTTCGCAAAAACCAGTCACCGGCCACCAGTCCGACACTGGCGAGCACCACCACGAAAGTAACGGCCCCGATCACATACGGCAGCCAGCGGTGTTTATTGGTACTAGGGGCGACAGGGCTTGGGGTTTGGGGCGCGCTCACCGGTCAATCATGACCTATTACCGGCCCCAAAGGACCCCGAGGGCTGGCCATCCCGGCCCAGCGGGTCTACCGTAACCCCGTGACGGCTACCGAACTTTCCAGCAACTGGCGAACCAGCTACCAGCAACTGGTCAGCACCTTGGTGAGCCAGTACGCCGAAATCCCGCCCGGCACCCCCATCCGACTCGCCAAAAAAACCTCCAATTTGTTTCGCCCACGCGACGCAGCCACCGCACCTGGCCTAAATGTCGCCGCTTTCGACGGGGTGCTCAATGTCGATATAGAAAATTGCACCGCGCAAGTTCTCGGCATGACCACCTACGAGCATCTGGTCGACGCAACATTGCCATTTGGGCTGATGCCGATGTGCGTGCCACAACTGCGCACCATCACCCTGGGCGGCGCCGTCACCGGCCTCGGCATTGAAAGTGCCAGTTTTAGACACGGTACCCCGCACGAATCAGTTCTCGAGATGGACATCTTGACGGGCATCGGCGAGGTATTGACCGTAAGCGGGGCGGCCGATGACCCCAACCGCGAGCTTTTCTACGGCTTCCCAAATTCCTACGGCTCACTCGGCTACGCACTGCGCTTGAAAATCGAACTTGAACCTGTCAAGCCATTAGTGCATCTACGACATCTGCATTTTGATAATGCTGCGGCCATGACCACGGCGATGGCAGCTATCACCGCGGATCGCATGTTCGATGGCCATCGAGTTGATTTCTTGGACGGCACCGTATTTTCACCGTCCGAGCAATACTTGACCTTGGGTGAGATGGTCGACAGCATCCCAGCGAATTTGACGGTCAGTGACTACACCGGCATGAATATCTATTACCGCTCAATTCAAGAAAAAACCGAAGATGTACTCACTATCCACGATTATTTGTGGCGGTGGGATACCGATTGGTTCTGGTGTTCACGAGCTTTTGGCGCGCAGAAGAAGTTTGTGCGCCGTTTCTGGCCGAAACATAGATTGCGCAGCGATGTCTACTGGAAACTTATTGCCTTCGATCGCCGCCATGACATTTCCGGCAAGCTGGCCCGACTGCGCGGCAAACCGAAGCGGGAGCCGGTCGTCCAAGATATTGAAGTACCGATCGATCGGCTCGAGGAGTTCTTGGAGTTTTTCCACGACGAGGTCGGTATCGAGCCGGTCTGGCTTTGCCCACTTAAGCAACGGGACCCAGATGCACTTTGGCCCCTATACGAGTTCGACCCGAAAATTACCTACATAAACGTCGGGTTTTGGTCGACGGTGGCTCTCCCTGCAGGGGCCGATCCGTCCGAAGGTCGGATAAATCGACTAATTGAGGCGAAAGTGACCGCCCTAGACGGCCGAAAGTCGCTATATTCAACCGCGTTCTACGACCGCGATACTTTCTGGTCGATCTACGGGGGCAACGCGTACGCAGGGCTGAAGGCAAGGTTTGATCCGAACAGCAGATTACTGGGACTGTACGAAAAGGTGGTTGAGCGCCAATGAAACTGGCCGATGCATTCACGATCGTGGTACCCCCAGAACGCGGGGTGGCCTTTCGTGCCTACGACGGATCAACCGCGGGCCCCGAAGACGCCCCGGTGGCCCTCGAGATCTTGGACCCCAAAGCCGTTGAGTACCTGGCCGGCTCCCCTAGTCAACTTGGGTTAGCCCGCGCGTACGTCAGCGGCGCCCTCGAAATCAAAGGCGATGCTTATGAGGCGTTAAAGCGGCTCTACCCACTTGACACCTCGCGCATCACCACCGGGCAAAAATTGCAATTGGGCCGTGCGTTCTTGCCATTTGCCTTTAAGCGCCCGGCGCCTCCGCCGCAGGAGCGACGCCTATCTGGCGGGCGCCACTCGAAGTCACGTGACGCCGAGGCTATTCATCACCACTACGACGTCAGCAATACGTTTTACCGCTGGGTACTTGGCCCTTCGATGGCTTACACCTGCGCGGTATTCCCAACAGCCGACGCAACATTAGAGGTAGCTCAAGATGCGAAATTCGATTTAGTCTGCCGCAAACTTGGCCTGCAGCCGGGTATGAAATTACTTGATATTGGTTGCGGCTGGGGTGGCATGGTTTTGCACGCCGTCAAGAACTACGGAGTGACCGCAATCGGTGTCACCCTTTCGCAGCGTCAAGCCGAGTGGGGCCAATCGGCAATTGAGGCGGCCGGGCTAGCCGGCAGCGCTCAGGTGCGCTTCAGCGACTACCGCGATGTACCTGAGTCGGATTTCGATGCGATCTCCTCAATCGGGCTAACCGAACATATCGGCCGACCCAACTACCCGTCTTACTTCAAATTCGCCTACGACAAATTACGTCCCGAAGGACGCATGCTCAATCACACCATCACCCGACCAAATGATGAAGAGCCCACCCACTACAACACCTCCTTCATCAACCGGTACGTCTTCCCCGACGGTGAACTCTCCGGACCCGGACACATCATGAGTGTCATGAACACTGCCGGATTCGAAATCCGACACGAAGAGAACCTGCGAGAGCATTACGCATTGACCCTCAAGCAGTGGTGCCAAAATCTTGAAGACCACTGGGATGAAGCTGTGGTCGAAGCCGGTCTTGGCACTGCGCGGGTGTGGCGCCTCTACATGGCCGCATCACGATTGGGCTTCGAACTAAACACCATCCAGTTGCACCAAACCCTGGGCGTCAAGCTCGGCGCCGGTGGGGTTTCCGGAATGCCGCTACGCCCCAATTTTTAACCCCTTAACTCTTAATAACCGGGTCGGCGCGTCGAGTCCCTCACAACCCACTTATGTGTGAATCTGGATAAGAAAACCTATTTGCAGTAGTCGCTCTTCTTTCCATTATTGCCATCACGAGAGGGTAGTAAATTCACCGCCACGCTGTCAGCTTGAGGCAATGAATCAAGCCAACATATTCCGTAAGAATCTGCCGGAAACTGAGAATGAGCGCTCGCCCAAGCAGGGTCTTTCGATGCTTTATTTTTCTGGCGCATGTCGTAAACGCCGAAATCTACAAAGACATTATTGAGGAATCCAACCTCCGTGGCGATCACTTCACCGACCATTACAGAGACGGGCGGACTGACTAAGTCAGTACGAGAGTCTTCCTTTATCGGAAAGGCGCTAACTACCGCGTTAAATTTCGCGGTCAATTTTCTTAAATGATC
>CAMDKJ010000187.1 GCA_945900705.1 Bifidobacterium breve
ATCAAGTAATGTCGCCTGAATAATTGTCACCAAAGGTTGCATCTCAGCCGGGAATTGCCCGCTGAAAGTTGAAAGTATCTCGGGAATTGATGAGAACGGCTGGGCACTCACCGCCACGAGTAGCCGGGCGCCAATATCACCAAGTGCAATCTCACTTATTGGCGCTGCACATTCAATAGTGCGTTGCTCTACCCGGCCGCTATCGGTAATCAAAACCATAATCAATCTCGTGGTGCTCAGGGCGATGAGTTCAATATGGCGCACACTGCTTCGTGACAGCGTCGGGTACTGCACCAGGGCCACCTGCCGCGTAATCTGAGCGAGTAGGCGCACGGTGCGCACCATGACATCGTCAAGGTCGACTGAACTATCCAAGAACTCTTGAATCGCGCGGCGCTCGGGTGAGCTAAGTGGCTTGACACCAGAAAGTCGATCAACGAAAAGCCGGTAGCCGAGGTCGGTTGGTACGCGCCCCGCACTGGTATGCGGCTGAGCGATGTAGCCCTCGTCTTCCAAAGCGGCCATGTCATTGCGAATTGTTGCGGGCGAGACTCCTAGGTTGTGGCGCTCCACCAGCGCTTTTGAGCCCACCGGCTCATGGGTTGCGACGTAATCCTCGACTATGGCGCGGAGCACAGCGAGGCGTCGATCTTCTAGCATTTGCCCCTCCTTCACCCAGTTGCCACTAGCACTCCGCACTCGTGAGTGCTAATAATACGCCCTGTGCCGAATAGTGCCCGAAATACGCCGCCTAAACCTCCACCGAACATTCATCAGTCCTTAATCGGATCACCCCGGTGCTGAAATCTTGCCCCGGGAAGGTTCGGGTGTGGAAAACCTCCTAGGCGTGATGGATTTCGTCCCCGATTGGGGTGCCCGAACCGGGTTGCCCGCGGCCGATGGCCAATTAACCGATGGCCAGTTTGCAGGTCCAGCCGGGAAGCACCTAGTGCTAGTTGCCCACGACAACAAGAAGGCTGACCTACTGGAGTGGGCGACTCACAATCGCAATGTCCTCTCCGACCATCACATTTACGCGACCGGCTCTACCGGCCGGCTCATCCGCGACCAGCTCGACATTCCGGTCAAACGATTCTTGAGCGGCCCACTCGGTGGCGACCAGCAAATCGGTGCGTTCATCGCCCAAGGCGCGATTGATCTCTTGGTCTTCTTCTGGGATCCCCTTGAACAGCAACCGCACGACCCGGACGTTAAGGCACTGTTACGTATCGCCACACTGTGGAATATCGCTATCGCAAGTAACCGAACTACCGCCGACATGATTATTACCTCACCGCTTTTTGCCAGCGGTTACCGCAGGACACCACCTGTCTTTAGCCACTAGCTCTGAATGCGCACGTTTTGGTCGTGAAACCGACCGATTATCTACTTTTCACGACAATAACGTGCGCATTCACCAACCGATTGATCTAGTACTCTTCATTACCCTCAAAGCATGAACATCGGGGGTTCCTCGGCAAATGGATGAAGGAGGGGTTTAGGGCGCCGCCGATACAAGCCACACCTGGGCGCACCGGGCCAACACCGAGTGCGAGGCGGTCGATCGGTGCTGAACTTGCTGGCGAATTAACGTCGGTACTTGGCATTTAGTGCTCCAATCGGTTCACGGGCCCACACCCAAGCGGGCACCTGCAAATGATGGTAAAACACGTCCGCCCTAAAACCAAGGGCTTAGCGAGATTCGCCCCGGGTTGCCCAAGACAACAAGAGGGTGGCTCTGCTGGATGGGATCCCCTTGAACAGCAACCGCAGGACATCACCTGTCTTTAGCCACTAGCTCTGAATGCGCGCGCTCAGCTCAGGAGATCGCGCACGACCGCGTCGGCAAAAAGTCGACCACGCGTCGAGACAACGAGCCGGCCACCGGCCAGCGCGGCTTCGTCCAACAAGCCATCACTCGCGAGCTTGGCAATGACCTGATCATCGAGGCCCTCGACCGCGGCTATGTCTAGGCCCGAGGCCGTTCGCAACCCCAGCATGACCTGCTCCATCCGGATTTGCGGAGGCGTCAACACCTCACGTTGGTCAATAGGTAACTCACCGGCGGTCAATTTCTGTGAGTATGAACGCGGATGTTTTACGTTCCACCAACGCGCACCATCAAGGTGGCTATGGGCACCCGGGCCGATGCCCAACCAATCATCATTAACCCAGTAATGCAGATTGTGTTGGCATTGCCCACCCGGCTGCGCCCAGTTAGAAACTTCATACCAAGTGAACCCCCGCTCGGTTAGCAGGTGATCTACTAATTCGTACCGGTGGGCCGCATCATCTTCATCGGGCCTCGCAACTGTTCCAGCAGCAACCTGGCGCGCCAGCGGCGTATTTGGCTCAACAATTAACGTGTATGCCGAAACATGGTCAACACCTGCGTCGGTTACTAAATCAACCGAATCCCGCAAGTCTTGGTCGGTTTCACCCGGCGTGGCCACGATGAGATCTGCACTGATGTGCTCGAACCCCGCGACCCGTGCCATTGCAATCGCGGCAGCGGCCGCACCTGCGGTATGTGTGCGGTCTAGAGTTTTGAGTACTAACGGCGATGCACTTTGCACCCCGAATGAGATGCGCGTAAAACCCCCCGCCCGCAGCTGATCAAGCTTGGCCTGATCGACACTGTCAGGGTTTGCCTCAGTGGTTATTTCGGCATTCGGGGCGAATCCAAACTTTTGCTCGATAGCTGCGAGTATCGCCACGAGCGCCTTGCCGCTGAGCAGCGTTGGCGTGCCACCGCCGAAGAACACGGTTTCTACCGGGCGCCGCTCTGAGCCCATTTCATGGGCAGCAATTTGTATTTCAGAGATCAACACCTGATCGAAAGTGTCGCGCTGTACCTGGTTACCTAAATCAGTAGCCGTGTAGGTGTTGAAATCACAATAACCACATCTAGTCGCGCAGAAAGGCACATGAACGTAGACCGAGAAGGGTCGCACCTTGACCTATTTCTTTGACGTGGTGTCCGAGGTGGAAAGCGCGGCGATGAAAGCCTCCTGCGGCACCTCAACCCGACCCACCATCTTCATGCGCTTTTTGCCTTCCTTCTGCTTTTCCAGCAACTTGCGTTTACGGGTGATGTCACCGCCATAACATTTCGCTAGAACGTCTTTTCTGATTGCGCGGATAGTCTCGCGAGTGATCACGCGTGAGCCAATTGCCGCCTGAATCGGCACCTCAAACTGTTGACGCGGGATCAACTCTTTGAGCTTGCCGGTCATCATTACCCCGTATGCCATGGCCTTATCGCGGTGCACGACGGCACTAAATGCATCGACGGCGTCACCGTGCAGCAAAATATCGACTTTGACGAGATCCGCTTCTTGTTCACCAGTCAGTTCATAGTCGAGTGAGGCATAGCCCCGGGTACGCGACTTCAACTGATCGAAGAAGTCGAAGACGATCTCCGCGAGCGGGAGGGTATAGCGCAACTCAACTCTGTCCTCGGATAGATAGTCCATACCGAGCATCAGT
>CAMDKJ010000188.1 GCA_945900705.1 Bifidobacterium breve
AAGTTATCAATGGTGGTTCGAAATGACGGCGACCAATTGCGTCGCTACTGCCATATCGGCACCGGAAATTACCATCCGAAGACGGCGCGCCTGTATGAGGATTTTGGCTTACTAACTTGCAGCACTACCGTTGGCGACGACGTAGCAAACCTTTTCAATGTGTTGTCCGGTTATTCAATGAACACCCAGTATGACCGTTTACTTGTCGCGCCCCACTCCGTGCGTTCGGGATTACTGGGTCGCATTGACCGCGAAATCGAACACCATGCTCAAGGACGCCCGGCACGTATTAGATTCAAGGTAAATGCGCTTGTCGATGAACGAGTGGTCGATGCGCTGTACCGAGCATCAAAGGCAGGGGTGCCAATTGAAATTTGGGTGCGAGGTATCTGTTCTCTGCGTCCTGGAGTACCAGGGCTAAGTGAGAATATCCGAGTGATCAGCATCCTCGGCCGATTCCTCGAGCACTCGCGCTGCTACGGGTTCGACAATGGCGGACGACCTGAACTCTGGATAGGTTCGGCTGACATGATGCACCGAAACCTTGATCGCCGGATCGAAGCGTTGGTGCAGTTGCGCGATCCGGGGCATGTCGCGGAGATCAACACGTTATTCGACCTCGCATTCGACGCCGGTACTTCGGCCTGGGATCTGCACGCCGATGGCTCGTGGACGCGCCGAACCCGCAGCGACGACGGCACCACACTTCTGGACTTCCAAGAAACCCTTATTGCTGGGAACATAGGGGCTCCGTGACAACTCCAACGGTCCATCGCGAAGTAGAACGTAAATTGCGCGTGCCAGCGCAGTTCACCTTTCCGGATCTGGTGAGCAGCGGGGTAATCACCTCCTGGGAGCCTGGCGACCCATTTGAAATGACCGCCGTCTACTACGACACCCCAGAACTTCGTCTCTTCAGATGGCGCATCACCTTGCGCCGACGTGTTGGTGGTAACGATGCCGGCTGGCATCTGAAACTCCCCGTTGCCAAAGCTGATGGGTCCTCGCGGGATGAGGTCACGCTGCCACTGGAAGCTGGTGCACCTGGCGCAGTGCCAGCTACCCTCGCTGACATCGTCTCGCCACTGGTGCGCGATGCACAGTTGCTGCCGGTGGTGACGGTAACCACAGTGCGCACGCCATATCTCGTTTCCGATTCCAGCGGCACCTCGGTCATCGAAATCGTCGATGACCAGGTTGTGGTTTCTGAGACCGCTAACCAGACGACGACGAGTTTCCGTGAAATCGAAGTCGAGACACTCGACGCCGAAGACCAAGGCGCACTTGCCCTAATGGACAAAATCGCAAACGCTTTTATCAGCACCGGCGCTGTTCCCGGTTCAACAAGTAAGGCTGCGAGCGCACTTGGCGCCCGCGCTACCTCGCCTCCTGATATCCCGATAATCGCGATGACCACCCGTGAGGGGGTAGCCGTTGACGCTATCCGCTCGATGATCGGCGATCACGCTCGGCATTTACTTTTCGCGGATGTCGGCGTACGACGTGATACCGAGGACTCCGTCCATCAAATGCGCGTTGCTGCACGCAGACTTCGCAGCACGCTCCGCACATTTGGTCCGCTCCTCGAGGCGGAATGGACCTCAACACTGACCGAAGAACTCGCGTGGATGGCTCAAGAGCTCGGCGCAATCCGCGATACCGAAGTCCTACTTAAGCGCCTCATTAACGACGCGACGGTTCTTGACCCCAGCGATGAATTAGCCCCGGCGGCAATCACAGCATGGCTTAATGCCCGCCTTAAGAGCGCCCGCGCAGGTGCCCTTGCGGCACTTCGTAGCGACCGGCATGAATATTTGTTAGAAGACTTAGTAGCCGCAGCGCGCGAGCCGCAAGTTTTGGATCACGCATACTTGCCCTGCGAGGAGGTACTGCCTAACCTCGTGTCGCGTGAGTGGTCGGCACTACGCAAATCCGTAAGCGGACTCCAAATCGACACCCCGAGCCCCGCATGGCATCGTGCTCGCATCAAAGCCAAGCGGGCGCGATATGCGGTCGAAGCCGTGTCACCAATTTTCGGCCCCGAAGCAGCGGCGTTCGGTCGCGCGCTGGCCGATGTCACCGAAGTCCTCGGTGACCATCAGGACACCTACATCGCACAACATCTGCTCCTCGAGTTGTCCGGGAAATCGGGCGGTCCAACAGCCTTCATGCTCGGGCGGTTGTACGCATATGAGGTAGATCGCGAAATGGACTACCGAGATGACTTCGTCAAGCTCTGGCCCAAGGTCCGCAAGGCAGCGAAGAATTCAGGGTTGGTTTAGCTAGGTGGCAAGCGAAGATCTAGTGCGCGCCGCAGGGGTCGTACTACTTCGGGGGGCGCCCGACCACCGTGAAGTCCTCATCGTGCACCGGCCGCGACGCCAAGACTGGTCGCTGCCGAAGGGAAAGGTTGATCCGGGGGAGCATGTACTTGCTGCAGCGGTACGCGAGTGTATGGAGGAGTCCAGTTACTTACCACGGCTAGGAGCTCCACTTCCCACCTTGACCTACAACGCACTCGGTCGCCCAAAGCAGGTGCAGTATTGGGTGGCGACAGCCCGAAGTAACGAACCGTTCATACCAAATGACGAGGTAGATGAAATCCAGTGGCTGCCCGTAGCGCAGGCTCGGAGCCGACTCACCTATGAGCATGATGCCGACACCGTTGAGGCAGCTGCAGCTTTACAGCCAACCGTCCCGCTAGTTTTCTTGCGCCACGCCCATGCAGTTAAACGCGCGGACTTTAAGGGTGCCCACGACACCTCTCGCCCACTGACCAGCAAGGGCAAATCACAAGCTAAGACTCTGGCTCCGGTGCTAAATGCATTCGGGATTGAATCGGTTCACTCATCTGACGCCACCCGCTGCCTTGAGACCGTTAAAGCGCTTGCGAAATTGTTGGGCGCAGATATCGAGCAAGAGCGTGATCTCAGCGAAGAAGGGTTCGAGCAGGACGAGAGGAAGGCGCGCAAACGCATGAAGCAGCTTTCATTGCACTCACAACCTACGGTTATTTGTACGCATCGGCCTGTGCTACCGGCTCTGATGGATGCATTAATCGGCGCATTGGATGTGGACGTTGATCCGGCTGTCTGGGACACCAAACTATCTCCCGGTAGTTTTATCGTGGCGCATCGAGTGTTTCATGAAGATGAGCGCCCCCGCGTGATAGCCGTTGAGCGCCATGATGCTGCCGAAAGCTAGGCGGCTACAAAACTCCGATAAATGCGGTGCCCCGCTTACCGCCCGATTGAACTGCAATTACACAAGTACCGGTCGCGCGCATGAGAACTCCCGATTTGGCAACCTTGCAAATCGTAGCGGTTGAAGTACTTAATTTTGCACCCGATGAATACTTAAGATCAGCCCACTTAACAACAGTTTTGACTTTCACTGTGCGGCCAACGGTTGATGTTCCGGAAACTGCGACTACAGGAGCAGATGCGACCGATGCCTGCCCTTGACCGATGGAATTTGACGCACT
>CAMDKJ010000189.1 GCA_945900705.1 Bifidobacterium breve
GAAATGGGGTGGATTAATGGCTGGTGTGCGGCAGGTAGACGAAATTGATCGCGGCATTATTCGGCTGCTCGTCGAGAACGGTCGGCGCAGCGTTTTGGATATCGCCGAACGCGTGCAGCTGACCCCGGCTCCCGTCAAACGGCGTATCGACCGGCTCGAGCGACTCGGGGTAATCGCGGGCTACACCACGATCATTGATCAGCGCCAGCTTGACGGTGGCCTGGAGGCCTTCACTGAACTTCGTTTCGCCGGCGACACCAATGTCGACTCGATAAAGAAAGCGGCAGCCTCCCTGCCCGAGGTCATAGAAGTATTCACCGTTGCTGGGGATCCGGACGCCCTCGTGCGAATCCGCGCTGACAACGTCCATCATTTGCAGCGGGTCGTCGACAGCCTACGAAGGACAACTGAAGTTATTGGGACGAAGACGCTTATCGTCCTCGATGTATGGCGGAGAGATGGCTCGACGCCACTTCAATAGGGATGGCGGAGAGATGGCTCGACGCCACTTGAATCACTCACTTAGTCACTCTCCGCCCAAAATGTGCACTCCCCTATGTCTAAGTGAGAGGCTAGGTATATGTCCACGGTTGATGTGCGAGGGGTAGTTCGCGCCTCACCTATGCAAATCTGGGTCCCGCTCATAGCCCTTTGGATCATCTGGGGTTCCACCTACCTTGGAATTGCCCTGGTGGTCGATTCAATGCCACCGCTCATGGCCACTGCCTTCCGTTTCATCGCGGCCGCCCTGATCCTCGCCGCGGCACTCGCCATCTTCAAGGGCCCCCGGGTACTGCGCGTTTCATTTGCCGAATTCACCTACTCGATTCTGATGGGTTGCATGCTGCTCGGTGTTGGTATCGGCACTCTTGCACTTGCTCAGCGTTTTGTGCCGAGCGGTATCGCCGCACTGTTGATTTCCATCCTGCCGCTATGGATCGTGTTACTTCGCATAAAGTCAGGTGACCGTCCTTCAAAACTTACTATTGCCGGGATCGCAGTTGGCTTGGCCGGCTTGGCTCTGATGCTGTTGCCCGGTGGCACTACCGCTCGCTCGGGCACGGATGGTGATGTCGTCCTCTGGTCATGCCTATTACTCGTATCAAGTTTTTTCTGGGCGTTTTTCTCTTGGAAATCCACCTCGTATCCCTTACCGACAAATCCACTGGTCACAACCCTTTATGAGTTAGTTGGCGCTGGTGCGCTGTTGATCGGCCTCGGTGCACTGGGCGGTGAGCGAATTCATGTCGAGGCTTTCACCCAGACTTCTTGGTTGGGCTGGGTCTGGCTAGTAATTGCTTCGCTCCTCGGGTATAGCGCCTACAGTTACCTGATAGCCAATGCGCCGATGTCACTTGTCTCGACCTACGCATACGTAAACCCGGTTATCGCCGTGCTACTCGGTGCGGTCATCATCGGTGAGCCCATTACCCGCGATGTGGTTGTCGGGCTCACGATTGTGCTCGGCGGAGTATTGCTAGTAACCACCGGAGAGCGAAAATCATGACCCTTCGCCGCAGAATGCTGTTTGTGGCTTTCCTGGCCTTCGGTGTCATGGCCACGAGCGCAGTCTTTTTGATGCAGGAGTACTTCGGTACGGTCACCGCGCAGAACCAGTTACGCGAGACACTTGACCCCGCCGCCGACTCCGCACGGTCAATGGTGTTGGCGCAAGCAAATGCATCGCGGGCACTCACCGATTATGCATTGCTTGCTACCCCTGACTCCCTAACTCGGTTAAACAATGCGATAGCGCGCGCTGATGCACTATCGCAGCAGGTTTCTCCGCATGTCGCAAGCCTTCCTGATTTAACGCAACTGCTTACTAATGTCGTTTCCTCGCAGGCTTCCTGGATAGCTGAGGGCGTTGACCCGGTCACTTCGGCCATGGAGAGCGGTCGCGGTAAGAGAGCGCGAGCTCTAACCGAGGCAATTGCAACGCGCCAGGCATACAATGAAATGACCCAAGATGCCCAGCGTCTGGTGAGCGCCATCGAAGATCAAAGAGATGAAGCAGCTGAGCTAGCTCAGGGGTTTACTTGGCTGCTCGGTGTGGTTTTACTGATTGCCGGGATCAGCGCGACGGTGCTCCTAATCGGCTTTTTCCTCGCGTTAAGGCGTTGGGTCTTGCGTCCATTAGCCCGTTTACAAGAGGACTTAAAGCTTGCTACGACTAAGCCCACCCATGAACATGTGATTCCAGCTCTTGGGCCACCGGAGATTGCGATGGTGGCGGTCGATGCGGAGTCCATGAGAAGAAGCCTGGTCCAAGAAATTGATTCAGCACGGGCAGCTCGACAAGGGCTGCATCAAGAAGCACCGGTTGTTGCAGCACTTACCTACGCGCACACGCAGGCGCAGACAATTCAGATCCCTGGGCTCAATATCTTCGGTACGTCTCAGTCGGCTGAAGGAGTGATGTCCGGTGACTGGTGGGATGCGGTTGTCCGCCCGGATGGCACTTTGGGCCTTGTCATTGCTGACGTTTCTGGGCATGGCGCGGAGCCCGGCGTAACCGCCGTTCAACTTAGGCCTCTTCTGCATGCCGGGCTTCGTGCTGGCAGTAGCCCTGACCAGATTATGAAGGTGGCCGCAACCATTCTCTTTGACAGTGAGTTCTTTGTAACCGCACTTGTAGTCGTAGTTGATCAGCACGCCGGCACTATCTCTTGGGCAAACGCTGGTCACGAGCCCGCGCTGATTGTTCAAGCTGACAAAACCGCAAGTTTTTGTGAGCCCACCGGCCCACTTCTTTCTTCCCTCGGTGGGCAATGGGAGACGCTGACAAACGAGTTTCGGCCCGGGGCCTTACTTATGGCATTCACCGATGGACTAGTCGAGTCTCGCAATGAAGCCGGTGCCACTTTCACTACCCATGATCTTTCTAGTTTTGTTCGCGGCTGCGACGCACCTGTTCGTATCAACGCCGAGGAAATCAGCCAACGAGTTTTGGCGCGCGCCCGGGAGCGCTCGGTGGACTGGCACCGTGATGACGTTACCTTGCTGGCGGTTTCACGACCCCTCTAATGACAATACGTTGGCTAATGGCACGATGTCGTCATGTCACTTCACACCCGCGCCCTTGCCCTAGTAACTGCCACCGCCACCACCTTGGTCACCGCCGGAACCTTGTTCCTTGCGGCCCCGGGAGCGCAGGCAGCGCCCCTACCCCCTGGCACGTTAATCAAGGACACTCTGTTTGGTATGCATGTTGTTGACCTTCAGCGCGCAAACTGGCCAAATATCCCAATTGGCTCGATTCGTTTATGGGATAACCAGACCAGTTGGGCAGATATTGAGACCACTAATGGCAACTACAATTGGGTTAACTTAGACAGCTCGGTTAATACCGCGTTAACGAACGGCACCAAGGACATCCTGATGGTGCTCGGCAGCACTCCCGCCTGGGCCAGTGATGACCCCTCACCCATCGCCCTGCCCCGGCCTGGAGCCGC
>CAMDKJ010000190.1 GCA_945900705.1 Bifidobacterium breve
CGAGATAGCCGGCTGTCCAACTGAGCCCCCGCGATAAATAAGCATGCATCGCGCTGGCCAGAAAAAAAGTTACGACGGTCAAGATCGTGAGAACTTGGCGTGGTTCATCACCTAGCAGTACCCAGATGATCTGCCCCGTGATGGTGAGCCCGGCGAGCACCCAGGGCACATATGGCAACCAGCCGGATGGGACTCCGCCACGATCAGAGTGCCGTCCGGTGTACACCCGCACGCTCATGGCTGAAGTCTAGGCCGCCAGCCACCGACCGCTTGGAAACTACCTTCGCGTCAGGTTTTCGAGCAATTAACTAAGGAGTGGCGATATGTGACCACACCTGCAGGTCGTGGATACCATCTGCTCGCCCCTGCGCTAAGCGGGCGATGCCCTCAAATTCGAAGCCGGCGGCGGCAAGGGCGTGCTGCTCGGGCCTATTTTCAATATCAGTCGATGCTTCAACACGTAAGTACCCTTGCTCATGTAGATGCTCAGCGAGAAGTCTTTGGCTCATAGTGCCAATACCTTGGCCTCGGTATTCAGCAATGATGCCGATCCCGATGTTCATGGCTTTTGATGCGGCCGTGGGTCCGTACCAGACCGCGTGCGCCGATAGGTAGCCAACATCGATCGCGGTCTTGCCACGGGCGGCAAGTTTTACGCACCACCTGTCGATCAGCATTTGGTTCGCTGCTGCCATCTCACCCCAGTTTTCATAAGAGCTGGGGATTGACTGCCGCGGGTAGTCGTCGTCAATTGGGAACAGCGTGATTTCGCCTACGCCTGGGAGATCACCCAACTTCTGCAGCCTCGCCAGCGGTTATGCGAAGTAGTTCGTCGTAGCTCGTCGGGAATACGTAGTGTGGATGCCCGCCCGCCGCCCATACCTCGTCATACCTAGACAGAGCAATATCTACGATGGTTCGAAGTGGATGTGGGTGGCCGACCGGCGCAACGCCACCGATTGCAAAGCCGGTAGCTGCACGAACTTCATCGGCGTCGGCCTTGGTTATTTCGTTCACTTCAAGAATCGCGGCAAGTTGCATGGTGTTGACGCGATGACCACCAGAGGCGATAACCAGTACCGGTTTATCGTCGGCAAGGAAGATGAGTGAACTAGCGATTTGCCCAACTTCGATGCCTAGGGCGGCAGCGGCCTCCTTCGCGGTACGCGCGCTGTCGTCAAGGGCCCGCACTTGCCCGTGGGCGCCAAGGAGAGCTAGCGCTTCACGGACTTTGATCACGGACTGCTGTTCGGTGGTCTCGCTCACGCATTTAGCGTATCCGTGATATCAAAAAACCAGCGCGAACCCCATCCGGGTGGTGTCCGAGGCTGTGACATTGCTCGCATCGCACGGCGTGAAGAGGGGTCACCACCGAGCCTCGGGTGGCGGCCAGTGGCCGCGCTGCTAAATTGTTAAGCAGTTAAGTCTCCGGGTCGAGAAGGGGTTGGCGTGAAGATCGCGGTTTGTGTTAAGCAGGTGCCTGATACCTGGGCCGAGAAGAAACTCCGCAGTGATGACTCAACCCTTGACCGCGAGGCGGCCGATGGCGTCATGAACGAACTTGATGAGTATGCGGTTGAAGAAGCCCTCAAGGTTCAAGCGGCGCATGGCGGCGAGGTAATAATCGTCACGATGGGTCCAGAGCGCGCCGGCGAGACAGTGCGCAAAGCGCTGAGCATGGGTGCCGATGGGGCTATCCACCTCGTTGACGATGCGTTTCACGGCTCCGACGCGCTGGCAACTTCCTACGCCATCGCCACGGTGCTTGCCGGTCGTGGTTTCGATTTGATCTTCTTCGGGTCAGAATCCACAGATGCCCGGATGAGTGTGGTGCCCGCGATGGTCGCTGAGCGATTAGGCATGGCCCAACTCACCTTCGCCCAAAAAGTTGATGTCATGGGAACTTCGGTCACGATCCAGCGCGTCACCGATTACGGGTTCGAAACTGTTGAGGCGAGCATGCCGACGGTAGTAAGTGTTGTTGAGAAAATTAACGAACCACGTTACCCATCGTTCAAGGGCATTATGGCGGCTAAGAAGAAGCCGGTCGAGACTTTGTCAATTGCCGATGCTGGGCTTGATGTTTCACAACTTGGTCTGGCCGCGGCCTGGACGGTTGTTGAAGATTTCGCGGCCCGGCCACCAAAAGTGGCGGGCACGGTCGTCACCGATGATGGTGATGGCGGCATCAAACTCGCTGACTTCCTAGCCGCCCAAAAGTTTATCTAGAGCCTAAATCCCAGAGAGGACACACATGTCTGAAGTCTTAGTTGTCGTTGAGCATGCTGATGGCTCGGTTAAGAAAGTGACAAGTGAACTGCTGACACTTGCTCGCACCATGGGGGAGCCATCGGCAGTCTGGATAGGCCCGGGTTACTCCGATGCTGCTGCGGCCGTACTTGGTGAGTTTGGCGCAGCCAAGGTTTATGTTGCTGATGGCGCGCAATACATCGATCACCCGGTGGCCCCCCGTGCCGAAGTGTTGGCAAGTTTAGTCGCCGATCAGTCGCCCAGTGCGGTGCTCATCGCATCTAGCGCCGACGGCAAGGAGACCGCTGGTCGGTTGGCGATCAAGATCAACTCTGGTGTTATCACCGATGCAATCGGGATCTCAGCTGAGGGCATTGCAACGCAGAGTGTTTTCGGCGGCAGCACCGTGGTGCACTCCAAGGTAACCAAAGGCACCCCAATTTTCACCGTGCGCCCAAACTCAACTCCGCCCGTACCGGCCGCCGTCACCACAACCCGCGTTGACGTAAGTGTGCCCATCAGCGAGGTTGCAATGAAGGCGAAGGTCACGGGCCGAACAGTCGCACAAAAAGACGGGCGCCCAGATCTTTCGGAGGCCGCGATCGTGGTGTCAGGTGGCCGTGGAGTCGGGGCTCCCGAAGGTTTCGCGGTGATAGAGGCACTGGCCGACTCCTTGGGAGCCGCGGTGGGCGCCTCGCGGGCAGCAACTGATGCAGGTTGGTACCCGCACCAGTACCAGGTCGGGCAAACAGGTAAGACGGTCTCGCCCCAGCTATACATGGCAAATGGCATTTCTGGCGCCATCCAGCACCGGGCCGGAATGCAGACCTCAAAGACCATTGTGGTCGTCAATAAGGATCCGGAAGCACCCCTATTTGAGCTTGCTGATTTCGGGGTCGTCGGTGATCTTTTCAAGGTGGTTCCGCAGTTGACCGAGGAGATCAAGAAGCGGGCCTGATCTTGGGTTTTTGGCTGCTCTACGATGGTGCATTGTGAACGGGTCATTGCGAATGGCGCACTATGAGTGATCGGTCCTATCTCGATCATGCTGCCACCACAGCCATGCTTCCTGATGCGCGTGCTGCTTGGTTAGCTGCTTCCGAGCATCTTGGCAATCCGTCATCACTTCATGCGGCCGGCAGGTCAGCACGCAAAGTGGTCGAGGAGTCACGTGAAAGCATCGCCGCTGACTTAAAGACCAGGCC
>CAMDKJ010000191.1 GCA_945900705.1 Bifidobacterium breve
GTCGACATCATCGAGGTACCGCCCGCCGATACCAATGGCAATGGGATACCCGTAATTGGCATGATACCCAACGTCATACCAATGTTCTCGAAAGTCTGGAATGCCAACCAAGCAACGACTCCGGTGGCAATGAGGCGACCATAAAGGTCATCGGCTTTCTGAGCGACGCGAATTGCTCGCCACAAAATCACACAAATAAGAAGAATCAATAATGCCGATCCAGCGAAGCCGAGTTCTTCGCCAACGACGGTAAAAATGAAATCACTCTCATTAACCGGCACGAATTTACCCTGGGTCTGCGGACCCTCAAAAAGGCCATAACCTGTCCAGCCGCCGCCGCCGACAGCAATACGGGCCTGGGTGGCGTTATAGGTCGCCCCTACCGGCGCACCCGTGGGGTTCAGAAATGAAGTCAGTCGCGAAACTTGATATGACTGCAACAGGCCTAATTGCACGGCGAGCAAGATGCCGATGATCGCACCGCCAATCAAACCGATAACCCAGCGCCGCCGCGCACCTGACACCGCGATGATTGAAAGCGCCACCGATCCCAAAACCAGCACGGTTCCGGTGTCGTTTTGCACCAAGATAATTAGAATCGGTAACACCGCAACACCGACTGACATGAGCACATCACGATCGTGCGGCTCACTTTCGAAATCTCGCTTCTCGGCAAGAATCGCCGCCATCATGATGATGATGGCGATCTTGGCGAACTCTGATGGCTGGATAGTGAACCCGCCGGGTAAATCAATCCAAGCTCGCGCACCAGCTATTGAGGTCCCTAACCCCGGAATGAAAACGACCAGCAGTAATAACACCGAACCGATGTAAATAATCGGCGTGTACGCCCGCAGCCAGCGGTAGTCAAGTCGTGATGCGAAGAACCCCAAGACCATTGCGACCACCACATTTATTAGGTGGCGCTTCAAATATGACTGTGGGTCATTTTCTGACGCCATATCGGCTCGGCTGGCAGACCAAACCAATACCGAACCAAAAATTGTGACACCAACCGCCGCAACAAGTAAAACCCAGTCCAGATCTCGCCAATACGCGCTCCCGCGCGAACGCTGCGCCGACGGTGGTCTTGACATTGAGTCGGTCGCCGAGAATGAACTCATTAGCCGCCCCCTCCGGTTGCCGAACTCAACCCTGACATCTTGCCTCGCGGTGCGACCGGGGTGCCGTCGGGACGCACCGTTGGCAACTTCTTTAATGGAGCGCCACCGATCAGCACGCTTTCGGCTGGATTAACTGAAGTGCCGTTCACGCCGAAAAGCTCTTCGTAAATCTTGCGCACACTTAGGCCAGATGTCTTGGAGCCGGTGCCACCTTGGGTCACCATCATGACCACCGCATACCTCGGCTTGTTGGCTGGGGCGAAGGACGCGAACCAGGACGTCGAAACCTTATTGCCGGTGACCTGAGCCGAACCGGTCTTGGAAGCAATCGGGATTTGATCCAGTGGGAATCCAGCAAAGGGTGTCTTGCCTGAACCATCGGTCGTTACGCCCCTCAATGCCGAGGTGATGAAGCTAATCGCGGTTCGCGAAACATCAACGCGATCGGTCACCACCGGGGCAATCTCATCAACCACCTGACCATCAGCGCCAATGATCGCCTTCACCATCTGCGGTTGATACAGGGTGCCGCCGTTGGCAATTGCCGAGTAGGCCATAGCCATCTGCAGTGGGGTGACCGCTGTGTCTCCCTGGCCAATTGCCGCGTTCAAGGCATCGCCCTCACGCCACCGGAACCCATCGGCGCAGTTTTCGCGATCCAGTGCGGTGAAGTAATCAGCTTGCTCAGGGTTGGTTTTACGGGTCTCGGGATAACCCGAAATGGCGTTGGCACACCAGGTGTCACGCTTTTGTTCCCAGTTTGCGACTTTGAAGGTGCGACTCGATACCCGACCGGCGGCCTCGCCAGGTAAGTCGATACCTGTTTTCGCATTTAGCCCGAACATCTTTGCCGTTTCAGCAATTGGGTCGGCCGAATTTCTGTTGGCATCATTGCCACCCGCATCGGACCACATTTTGTCTGCGATTCCATAGAAGACCGTGTTACACGAAACCTCAATCGCCCGTTTCAAAGTTATGGGGCCGTAACCCGCGGATTCGAAATTGCGGAACGTTTGCGTGCCAAGTTTCAGCTGATTAGGGCATTGATACTTGCTATATAAGCTAAATCCCGCGCGCGCAGCAGCAGCCGTGCTGATCACCTTGTAGGTTGATCCCGGGGCGAATAGACCTTGGATTGCATTGGATGACAAAGCATCACTATCCATCAGGTCCTGGTATTGCTTCGCGGTAACGCCGCCGACCCAAATTGATGGGTCATAAGTTGGGTAACTCGCCATAGCCAAGATGTGCCCATTGCGCACATCAACAACCACGGCGGCGCCGGAGTCCCCCGGATAACCTTGAGCTTGGGCCCGTTGAACTGCTGCAACTAATTGCTGTTCAACGACATTTTGCAGTCGGGCATCGATTGTGGAGACGATGTAATCGCCAGCGATCGCCGGCTTCTCGTCCAAAGTCTTAGTAATGCGCCCCGAGGTATCGACTTCAAGGGTAGTGACCGCCGGCTTACCGCGGATAGCTTCGTCATAGGTGGATTCAAGCCCGGAACGCCCCACCACATCGGTGCGGCGCAGTCGGTCATACGCGGTCGAGTCACCTTGCAGGGTCAACGCATCTTCGCCTACCGGGCCTAGGTAACCAAGCAGGTGGGCAGCGTTGACATCAAATGGTGCCGGATACGTGCGGATAGCTTCGAGGCCTGCGGTTACCCCGGGGAAATTAACCCGACTTTCCATAATCGACAGTGCGGTTTGGGCATCGACATCACGAGCAATTGGGATGGGCTGATACGGGGAACCGTTCCAGCAAACCGGCGGCGGCTTGGCACCGTCGGCACCACAGGTCAGAAGTCGATCGCTAATACTTGCGGCAGGGACATCAAGAATTTGCGCAAGTCGCGCTATCACAGCAGCGCCGTCATCGACTTCACGCTGTAACGTCACCCGGTCAACGGTAACCACCAGCGAGGTGCGATTGGCAACAAGTGGTCGGCCCGCCTGATCTAAAATCAACCCTCGTACCGCCGGTGTCACCACCTCGCGCACGGTATTGCTCTGCGCAGCCTCCCGGTAACTCTCGCCGGTTACCACTTGAAGATAGAACAGCCGTACCAGCAAAGTCGCCATTAACGAGACTACGAGAACACTGAGGATGACCAGTCGCAGATTCGATCGTTCACCCACGCGGGCCTCCTTCCAGTGTCAATGCCGTTGAAATCGACTTGCGGTCAAGATAAACATGGGGCAGCTCTGAAGTTATGACGGTTACCACCCGTTTAGGGTTCCCAATTCTCGCCTAGATGGCAATCTCCGGAGTAACTCTTCGCACCAACC
>CAMDKJ010000192.1 GCA_945900705.1 Bifidobacterium breve
TCATCGGCTTGCAGCATGCGCCACATGCCGTCGGTGTACTCCTTGGCATAGCCCCAGTCGCGGATAGCGTCAAGATTGCCCATCCAAAGTTCACTCTGCTTGCCTTTGAGAATATTTGCCACGGCCAGTGTGATCTTGCGCGTGACGAAGGTTTCGCCCCGGCGTGGTGACTCGTGGTTGAACAACTGACCGTTAACGGCGAACATGTCGTAAGCCTCGCGGTAGTTGCGCGTGATCCAGTAGCTGTAGACCTTGGCGACGCCGTATGGGCTACGTGGATAAAAAGGGGTGTCTTCATTTTGCGGCGGCGGGCTCGCACCGAACATCTCACTGGTGCTTGCCTGATAAAAACGAATACCTGTATCAACGCTCCGAATCGCTTCGAGCATGTTGATAGTGCTCACGCCTGTTGCCTCTGCGGTATAGACAGGCTCATCGAAGCTCACGCGCACATGTGATTGCGCGGCGAGGTTATAAACCTCGTGGGGGCGGATCTCGTAAACCAGTTGCGACATGCGCGCAGCGTCGGTGACATCACCGTAATGGAGATGCAAGTTCTTGCCCGGGATGTGGTCGTCATGGTGGATGTGGTCAATCCGCGAGCGGTTGAAGGTCGATGACCGGCGCACCACCCCGTGGACCTCGTAGCCCTTTTCGAGGAGTTGCTCGGCCATGTAGGAGCCGTCTTGACCCGTCACACCGGTGATCAGTGCGCGTTTTGCTTCTGACAAGGCTTCCTCCGACCAGTGGCGTGCGAACTCCGTCAGCCTACCGTCACTCTAGACTCAGCAATGTGATGAGCCCGGTGGTTGCAGTAGTCGCTACCTATCGCCCAGATGCCGAATCACTGCTGGCCCTGCTGGATGACCTAGCCCGCGATGGCATCACCACGATCGTCGTTGACGACGGGAGCCCGTGCACTTTTGATCCCTTGCTTCGCGAGGTTGCGGGGCGAGTTGCTGCTGAAACTCCCGTAACAGTGCAGCGTTTTGGAACTAACCACGGCATAGCCCGCAGCCTTAATGCCGGGCTGGCCAAGGCACAGTTTTTGAAGGCACCTTGGCTTTTGACTTTGGATCAGGACACCAGATTGCCGGTGGGGGTGATCGAGCAGTTACTTGCGACAACGGCGCGGGCGAAGAAAGCCGGCCTAGTGGTTGGTGCCATCGGCCCAATCGTTGGTGATGCAAGTGGCGGCGACATCAAGTATCCGATGCGCGAGGTGAGCGGCTTTGCCACGACCGCCGAGATCATGCAGAGCGGCGCGATTTGGTCGGTCGCGGCTTTGCAGGAGATTGACGGTTTCGATGAACGCCTCGGCATAGACGCTGTTGATGCCGCGGCCTGCCTACACCTGCGGCAGATCGACTACCAGGTGCTGGTTGATAGTGAGGCCCGCATTACCCATCGCGTAGGCAATGCGCGGGCGGTGCAGGTGCTGGGGCGCACCGTGCTGGCGACGGGCCACAGCGCTGATCGCCGCACCACGATGGTGCGCAACCGCCTGCGACTAGCGCCGGCCGAGTTCATGCAGTCACCGATTCAAGGCCTGCGTTCCCTGCGGCGCCTCGCGGTGAGCACCGCATTGGCCGTCACGGTCGAAGAGGATCGCTGGGCTAAGGCCAAAGCGAGCGCTCGGGGCTTGTTCCCGAAGCGGCGGGGGTAGCCTTCAGACATGAAGGGCATCATTCTCGCCGGCGGCACCGGCAGCAGGCTCTGGCCGCTGACCAAAGGTGTAAGTAAGCAATTGTTACCCGTCTATGACAAGCCGATGATTCACTACCCGCTCGCGACTTTGATGGAAGCGGGCCTTCGCGAAATCTTGATCATCACGACGCCGGAGGACTCGCAGTCATTCTCGCGCCTACTTGGCGATGGCAGTGATCTTGGCATGACGATCGAGTACGCCGTGCAACCAAAGCCTGAGGGCTTGGCGCAAGCGTTTTTAATCGGCGCTGACTTTCTTGCCGGAGACAAGGCCGCGTTGATCCTCGGAGACAACCTCTTCCATGGCCAAGGCCTTGGCCGTAAGCTCACCGAACTTACCGACCTGGCCGGTGCGCATGTTTTTGCCTACGAAGTTGCGAACCCAACCGCGTATGGCGTCGTGGCCTTTGATGAACATGGTGTCGCGCTTTCAATTGAAGAGAAGCCGGTGAAACCGAAGAGCAACTACGCGGTACCCGGACTCTATTTCTATGACGAAACCGTGGTCGACATCGTCAAGGCCATTAAGCCGAGTGCTCGCGGTGAACTCGAAATCACCACCCTCAATGAGCACTACCTAAATGCGGGCACCTTGACCGTCACCGTGCTTGAACGCGGCACCGCGTGGCTCGACACGGGCACCTTCCGCTCACTACAAGACGCCGGCGAATTCGTCCGGGTGATCGAAGATCGCACCGGCACCAAAGTGGGCTGCGTCGAAGAGATCGCTTGGCGCAATGGGTGGATAACAACCGGCGAGATGATTGCTGTTGCCGAGCCGCTACTTAAAAGTGGTTATGGCGATTACCTCATGCGGCTTGCGAAGCGCTGAATTTAACCCCGTAAATTTAATATCTGACATTAGATTTACGGGGTTATTTACGACGAAGTTTCGATCGAACTTTGCGCAATGACTCGGTAGCCCGCCAGGTGCGACTCGATAAAATAGCCGATAACGCCGCGGTATCGGCCGCCGTGCCGCCTACCGAACTGGTCAAAACCGTGGGTTGGGCAGCTATCCGAACAAAGAAATCGATTAGGCCGGCGGCGAAGCCCTGCCAAGTGTGTTGGGCAATCACTTGATGCAGCTCCGCCACTCGTTGCCGCGCGGCATCATCGCTCGCGAGTAGCTGCTCCAAATCGGCAGTGAAAGCATCGACCGACCAGTGCTTTGGTAGCCCGCTAATACCGGCGATCTCCTTTAGCGGGCCGAAATCAGCAAATGTTGAAGGTGTGCCGAGGATCGCGGCCTCATAGGGCACCAATCCGAAACCTTCGGCACTGGACGGATAAAGCACCGCGGCGGCATTGGCCAGCAGCCACGCGCGGCTCTTGCCCGTTAGGTGGCCGACGGTATGGGCGGCGCCGCGTAAATCAACATGTGTTGACAGCAGTGCATCCTCGGCCACCTTCGAGCTACTGCTCTTAACGTGCAACCCGGCGAGCACGAGGTCGCATGACTGCCCTGATTGCAGTACCCGCTGCCACACCGCGATCGCGAAATCGCGATTCTTATGCTGGAAGTCATTGCCGAGCACTGCAACAAATCGTTTGCCGCCAAGTGCTGCGACGGTCGAATCCAGATCAGTATCTGGTGCTTCAGGTGCACTAGCTCCGACAATGTGATCCAAGCCGAGGGGCAGTGGTTGCACGCGCTGCGGATCAAGGCGCGGCACCTCAGTTAGCAACCTATTTGCGACATCGGCACT
>CAMDKJ010000193.1 GCA_945900705.1 Bifidobacterium breve
CACCGGCTTTACCGACCCCGCTCAGGCCCTAGCCGCACTTGCCGAAGTTGTCGACACGGTGGTCATCAAGTGCGGGCCGCAGGGCGCCTTGGCCGCCCAGGGGAATCAACACGCCCAGGTGCCAGCGCTACCGGCCAAGGTGGTCGACACCACCGGGGCCGGGGATGCCTTTGCCGCTGGCTTCTTGGTCAGCTGGCGGGCGGGGCAGCCCCTCATAGAGGCCGTTATGGCGGGAGTGCGAGAAGCCACACAGGCAATCGGCCGTGTCGGAGCCGGCCCGAAGGCCCTGTGACCGGCGAGAATCGGGGACACTTCCCGATTTTTCCCGGCCGGTGCACTCTGCGCCTGGGCTGGAGTTCGGGGTTTGGCAAGAAGGGCTGAGGATGGCTAGGCGCTCGACGAAAGCGGTTGCACCCGGTGATGGACGCATCGTCGATATTGACGTGTCCGATGAAATGCGGGCGTCTTTTTTGGAGTACGCCTATTCGGTCATTTACGCGCGAGCCTTACCCGATGCCCGAGACGGCCTCAAGCCGGTGCAAAGGAGAATTCTATTTCAGATGGCGCAGATGGGCCTTCGACCTGAACGCGGGCATGTGAAGAGTGCGCGTGTCGTCGGTGAAGTCATGGGCCGACTTCACCCACACGGTGATTCGGCGATCTATGACGCACTAGTTCGCATGGCGCAGCCATTTACGCTGCGCCTGCCCATGGTCGACGGCCACGGCAACTTTGGCTCACCCGATGATGGACCAGCCGCTATGCGATATACCGAAGCCCGGCTGGCCGCAGCGGCTCTTGATATGACCTTGAGTCTGGACGAGGACGTTGTTGATTTTGTTCCGAATTACGACGGTCGTGAAACCGAACCGACGGTGCTGCCTGCGGCTATTCCGAATCTGCTCGTAAATGGGGCTTCCGGTATCGCCGTTGGGATGGCCACCACCTTGGTGCCCCACAACCTCGGTGAAGTTATCGGTGCTACCCGATACCTCATCAAAAATCCGAAAGCGGGACTTGGTGAGATCATGAAGTTCATCCCCGGGCCCGATCTACCCGGTGGCGGAGTCATCATCGGCCTCGCTGGCGTCCGCGAGGCATATGAATCCGGGCGGGGCACCTTTCGGGTCCGAGCCCGCACCCGCATTGACCAAGTTTCACCAAGACGCCGCGGCATCATCGTCACCCAATTGCCGATGAATGTCGGTCCAGAAAGAGTTATCGAACGTATTAAGGATCTTGTTCAGAGTAAGAAACTACTGGGCATCGCCGATGTGACTGATCTAACCGACGGTGATTCCGGACTCAATTTGGTTATCGATATCAAGAACGGTTTTCACGCTGAGGCCGTACTTGAGAACCTCTTCAAGCTCACCCCGATGGAAGAATCGGTCAATATAAATGCGGTCGCACTTGTCGAAGGTCAACCGCAGACGTTGGGGCTACTTACTTTATTGCACGTCTTCATCGATCACCGGCTCGAAGTTGTGCGTCGCCGCAGTCTGTTCCGTCGCACAAAAGCTCAAGATCGACTGCATTTGGTTGACGGTTTGCTCACGGCCATCCTCGATATCGACGAGGTAATTCAACTTATTCGAGAGTCTGATGATGCCGCAGCAGCAAAGGCGCGTTTGATTGAAGTGTTCGACCTGAGCGGAGTCCAGTCTTCTTATATACTCGAAATGCCGCTGCGAAGACTTACCAAGTTCTCACGAATTGAACTGGAGAAAGAGTCCGATGTCCTTAAGCGTGAGATTGAAGAACTCACCAAAATCCTTGATAACGACAGCGAGCTGCGCGCATTAGTCTCCGATGAACTAGCTGCGATTGCGCAGGCTCATGCAACTCCACGGCGCACTTTGCTGATGGAAGCCGGCGCCGTCCCGATTTCTGCCGCGGTGCCACTAGAGGTTGACGATGAACCATGCGTGGTGTTGATGTCGAGCACCGGGCTTTTGGCCCGCACCGCCGACCAGCGATTCGAACAGGTGGGTGATATCGCGCGCGCTAATCATGATGTGATCATCAGCGCGGTCCCCGCGACCAATCGAGGGTCCATTGGGTTAGTTACCAGCACCGGCACGCTCATTCGACTATCGGTGGTTGACCTGCCCGCCCTGCCATCGGTGGTTGGCATTCCAGCCTTGTCCGCCGGAGCGCCAATAGGCGCTTTCGTTGACCTGCCACTTGGTGAGTCGGCCCTGTGTTTAACCACCCTTGATGAAACCGGTGGCATTGCCTTAGCAACCGCAAATGGAGTCGTCAAAAGAGTCCTCCCGGATGGGCTCACCAATAAGGACTCATGGGAGATCATTCGACTTGATGAAGGTGATCAGGTGGTGGGCGCCATCGGCCTCGACGAGGCGGCGGCCGAGACTTCCGAATTAGTTTTCGTCACCTCAGATGGCCAACTACTGCGATTTGCGGCAAGTGTGGTGCGACCACAGGGCCGGGCCGCTGGCGGCATGGCAGGAGTGCGCCTGGCCCCTGGAGCCCGAGTCACTTCGTTTACCGCATTAACTCCGGCGGCGAGCGCTGTGGTGGTTACTATCGCCGGTTCCGCCGATGCACTGCCGGGTACCGACGCCGGCAGTATCAAGATCACTCCCCTAGCCGAATACCCCGCAAAGGGCCGAGGTACCGGCGGGGTGCGCTGCCATAAATTCCGCTCCGGCGAAGACACCCTGGTATTGGCTTGGGTCGGGCTAGGTCCGGCGCGAGCCGCTACCGCATCGGGAGTTCCGGCGGACTTACCAACGGTCCTGGGTAAAAGAGATGGCACCGGATCACCCGGTACCACACCAATTTGTGGGCTTGGCGGGCAACTGTGAGCATCAACTGTTCCAGTGCGGCGCGCGAAGTCGGTGAACCACTCGCTGGTACCGCACCGGTTGCCACCTGCTGGATTTTGATCGAGCAGCCGGGGCCCTGGGGCAAGAATGCCCTTCTTGATGCGCGCCTTGAACCGGGAGTCGGCCAACTACTAACAGAACGAGCCGAAGGCACCGGGGTTTCGATCTTGCTGTTGCGCCACCCAGACCGCCTAGAGCCGGCGTCAACTATTGCGGGTAGAAATGTCTGGGTGGTCCATACCTCCCCTGGCGCTACTCGCATGCGCCACGGCATCATGCCCGATGTATCAGTTATCGCGGATTGGGATTTTCCTGAGCTCGCCGCGGGTGCCCTTCCACCGTTTGGGGTATCCACTAGCCAGCCGCTGCTGTTAGTCTGCACCCACAGCGGCCGCGATGCTTGCTGCGCGTTGCATGGTAGAGCCCTCATTACCGATCTTCTCAAAAACGTCAGCGTCGAGGATCGAGGATTTATCTGGGAATCCAGCCACATTGGCGGCCATCGGTTTGCTCCTACAGTCATGAGCCTGCCATGCGGAGCCGTTTT
>CAMDKJ010000194.1 GCA_945900705.1 Bifidobacterium breve
CCCGAGGGTAGCCCGCGCAATGTCTGGCCGGGCACGGTCCTGGCTCTGGAAGCCTCACATGATCGGGTGCGGGTGCAAATTGCTGGCCCCCCGGATGTTGTCGCCGCCGTCACACCAGGCGCCGTCGCCGAACTTGGTCTGGCACCCGGAACCCGAGTGTGGGTCAGCGTCAAAGCCGTTGATCTGGACGTTTACCCAACCCACCTCGATCCAACAGCGGCGCGCTAGATTGCCGGCGTGGCAAAACCGCTAAGTGAGTTGGTTCATCCCACGTGGGTTGATGCACTTTCAGGCGAAGCGGACACCATCACCGCTATTGGTGAATTTCTGCGTGCCGAGACTGCGGGTGGGCGCCCTTGGCTACCAGCCGGTGAGCACATTTTGCGGGCACTCGCACAACCACTGCCCGATGTGCGAGTGCTGATAGTTGGCCAAGATCCCTACCCCACCCCGGGGCACCCGATCGGGCTTTCGTTTGCGGTCGCACCGGATGTTCGGCCACTGCCGCGAAGTCTGCAGAATATTTACAAGGAGTTGGGCAGCGATCTTGGCGTAGCAACGCCGGCTGCTGGCGACCTGTCAGCGTGGACGACACAAGGAGTGCTACTACTTAACCGAGTGCTCACGGTGCAAGCCGGTGAATCTGGCAGCCACCGTGGCATCGGCTGGGAGCAAGTGACCGACGCCGCGATAAAAGCTCTCGTTGATCGCGATGATCAGCCCCTTGTCGCAATTTTATGGGGCAAGGACGCCCAGTCACTCGCGCCTGCACTACCCGATGTGCCAATTATTGCGAGCGCACATCCGAGCCCGATGTCGGCCGACCGAGGATTCTTCGGCTCCAAGCCATTTAGCCGGGCGAATGAGTTTCTTTATGAACTGGGCGTCGATCCGATCAACTGGTCACTTACCTAGCAACCGGATGCCGCTGGGTGCGCGCGTTTTGGTCGTGAAATCGTCATTTTCAGCCGATTTCACGACCAAAACGTGCGCACTCACGCGAACTAAGAAGTTTCACCCTGCAGCGCCGCGACCCTTGCGACCACATCCTTGTGAACAAAATATTCTGACACAAATGACATGAAGGGCACGGTGCCGGCAATTAATATGCCGAGGGTGCGCAAAATGCTGTAACGCATCCGAAACGCTAGGTCGACACCAACAATTAGATAAATGAAGTACAGCCAGCCGTGGGCTGTCCACAGCAGCCGGTACAGATCCGGCTTGACATCGGTGTTTGCGTAATCCATGAACCCATAGCCCACAATGAGCCAAATGGTGAGGCAGCCAAGAACTACCCCGGTAACCCAGGCCATGATGCGGTAACGAAGTGCGGCACCACCGATTTTTCCCATGGTATCAGGCTAACCTGTTTACAGTTCACTCGCGCGCGGTGGATCCGCGCCGGCGCGTTGGCAGGTGATACCCGCCACTTTAATCCCAAAAGTTGCCGCCTCGACCACGGCGGCTAAGTCCGTAAGGTCGTTGCGGCCTAGCCCCCGACCCAACCATTGCGCCAAGAATCCACCGCTGAAGGAGTCGCCGGCACCAACGGTGTCGACCACCTTAACCTTCGGCACCTCAAGGGTAACTGTCTCGGCCGCCGTGATTAGCTGGACTGAATTGGCACCGTCGGTAAAGAGGACCAGCGCTCCACTTTCGCGCTGCAACTCCTCGGCCGCGGTCTGCGCATCTAAGGCTGGGATCATGAACGCAAGATCGTCGCCACTTACTTTTACGATATCCGCGCGGGCAAGTACTGAATCAAGGGTGCGCCTGAACGTGTCGGATGACTCCATGACACTCGGCCGGCAATTCGGATCAATCATTACGAGTCGATCGGCAGGAGAGGACTCAACAACAGCCCGAGTGGCATCGGCAAGTGGCTGCAAAACCAAGCCGAGTGTGCCAGCATGCAAGGCTCGGCAATCTGACCCAATCGCCGCCAGCGCAGCATCAGGGGTAACGGCGGTGGCCGAAGTTTTATCCATGACGAATCGATAGGTTGCCGCACCGTGTTGATCAAGCTCGGCAATCGCCAGCGTGGTTGGCTCAGGCACCTGACTACCAAGTGCGTAGTGCACTCCGTCTTCGGCAAGCAGTCGCATCATGCGATTACCGAAGGCATCGGTCGAGATCCCGCCCAGGAAGGTTGCTGAAACATCAAGACGTGAGATCGTGCGGGCCGTATTCAATGGTGCCCCACCCACAACCGAGGCCAGAACCTTGCCCTCAGCGTCGACGATAATGTCGATTAACGCCTCACCAATTACATAAATCATGACGATATAACCGTAGTCGAAAAATCGCCATCCTTAGTACTCATTTCTTGCGCATCGCGCCACAGCCAGCGTCCATATACGAAACTGGCGAAGGCCGCGAAGATTAACCATTGAATGGCGTAGAAGAGATTCTGGATCGGGAATGCGACATTGCCGGTAACCACGGTTGGCGGTACCGGTGTCGGACCCGGCGTGAACGTGGGTTGCTGGGTGGCCAAAGTGAGATACCCGGGCCTGGTCTCCGGGCCCCAAAGTTTGCGCAGTTCGACGCTCGAAATCGCGACTAAGGTGCCCGGGTCCGGTTTAGCATCGGCATAGAAGCCCTCGTCTGGTTGCACCACACCGGTGACTACCACTGCGAGTGCCGGCGGCACTACACCCGGTGCGGTGGGGTCAGGGAGCCAACCGCGCAGTACCGCGATAAGTGACCCGTCAAATAGTCGAAGTGGGGTCACAACCCAGACTCCGGGTTGATCAGCAAATGAACGATTTAAAACCAGCACCTGGCCAGCGGCCTCATAACTGCCCTTAGCGAAAACCGGTTGGCCAATTAATTCATTCGCCAAGTTGCCACCGGGGACCGCCACTTCTTCAATGGCGCGTGGCGCCGACCTCGATGCCTGTTCGGCTTGAATGATGTCTTGGGTTCTATCCCACTGCCAACGCCCTAATCCCACGCAGCCGATCATGAAGATGGTCGCTAGCAACGCGAAACCAATCCAGCGCGGCGTGAGCGCCGTGCGGAGCAGCGCGCTAGGAGTTGGGCGCTTGCTCATCTGCTCCGCGCTCAAGCGCCTCATTGTTCAGTTCGAGATCCGCGGCTTGTCCTTCATCGTCAATGTCTTCGCTATTGCCTCGTCCCATCGGCAGGTCAGGGTTAATCCGCTTCATTTGACGATTAAGTGAAAACCAAAGCAGCACCAAGGCAACTCCCAAGGCCAGGACAAAAAGCCCGGCAATGGGCCCAGCGCCGTCGATGAGCTTACTTAGTTCGCTATTCGGATCTGGATCCATTACCTGCCCCTTAGTCCCGCGAATAGATCATTTTCCGGTAGTTCAACGGCAATGGTTGATCTTGCCAGTTGAAAA
>CAMDKJ010000195.1 GCA_945900705.1 Bifidobacterium breve
TGTAGTGCCAGATCCACAGAAAATTACGCAGGTGTCTTCGTCGCCATTTACCGCCTGACGAATAATCTCACGGGCATCCTCACGTAATCGAGTCGTTTGCAGCCCCGTGCCACTTGACTCCGTGTGCGTATTTGCATAGCGCGGTAGGACATCCTCGCGGCTGAAGTCTTCAATAAAAGTCAGGGCCCGCCCACTAGCCGTGTAGTCGGCGTATGTCACGCGGCGAGCACCGTATGGGCCCCACATCACTTGGTCGTCGCCAATGACTGATTCACGCACTCGCACAAGCAGGGTCGACTCCGGTAGGTGCTCACTCCTGGTCGGGATGTCCATAGGGGCTAGCGTACGAGAAGGTGGGTGGGAGACAATGTGAAGGTGCCAACGAGTCTCGGATCCCGGTTATGTCGGTAGCACCCGTTGAAGTTCAGCGCCCCTTACTTGAAGAAGATCTGGATAGACCCTGGATCACCATCGTCTGGAATGACCCAATTAATCTAATGTCGTATGTGACATATGTGTTCATGACATATTTCAAGTATGACCGGGCTAAAGCGGAGCTCTTGATGATGGATGTCCATGAGCGTGGCAAGGCGGTTGTTTCCAATGGCACTCGGGAGGAGATGGAGCGCGACGTTACCGCGCTGCATTCATATGGGTTGTGGGCCACCTTGCAAAAGGATGACTGACGCATGAGCACCGGGTTTCAACGGACGCGAACTGGGCGTACTGTCCTTCGCGTTGACGCGATGGAAAAAACTGTTCTAGTCTCCCTCGCTGAGCAAATGATTGCCTTTGTGGCCCCAACTCA
This sequence comes from Bifidobacterium breve, assembly GCA_945900705.1. Taxonomy (GTDB): domain Bacteria; phylum Actinomycetota; class Actinomycetes; order S36-B12; family S36-B12. The sequence goes on from CAMDKJ010000195.1 coordinate 809, forward strand.
AGCAGCCGCTTCGAGTGATCCACTGGCGGCGATTGTTGGCATCGATGAAGTTGCCGAAACTCCGAGCGACCCCGCATTAGCGCGCATGTTCCCGGCGGCGTACCGCGATGACGAAGAAGCGGCTGGGGATTTCCGCAGGTTCACCGAACGCGATTTGCGGGCTCTTAAAGTCGCCAATGCCACCAAGGTGGCGGGGTGCCTTGAGCGGTCAGGTGAAAAGTTGGTGCTCACCGGCGATGAGGCGCTGTGCTGGCTCGGGTTTCTAAATGACACTCGGATTGCGATTGGCACCAGGCTCGAGATCACGGAGGAGAACCACGATGAACTAGCCGAGTTACCCGCGGAAGACCCGCGCGCTGGGCTATTTGATGTCTATGACTGGCTTACGTTTTTACAGGACTCATTAGTGCAACTTGAGTTGGACGCTGATTGACCCGCAAATGCAAGCGGCCCGGCGCATAAGCACCGGGCCGCTTGGAGTTGGGAACTAAACCGTCATTTTGCTTGACGGGGCTGCTTCCAATTCAGTTGCCGCGAATGACGCGTCATCATCGGCGCTCTTCTCACGGGCAATCTTGTAGATGATCAAGCCGAAGAGGCACTTGGCCAAAATATCGGCTATTGAATAACCCACCTGGCGGTATACGAACGAATCTGAACCTGAAATACCAAGCTGTGGCAGGAGGTAAGAGATCGGGTACACACCCCATGTTGCCAGAAGTAGCCAACGCAGACCATTGAGATCCTTAGCAACTTGCTCGGGCTGGGTCTTCATCGACTTGCTGAGCTCCACGAACAGCACGTAGAGGATGTAGAGGAAAGGAATCGTGGACAGTGCGCCCCAGATACCTCTGGTCATATTGTCAGCCGAGATCTCACCGGGGTAACCCAAGATGATCATCAGCGCCGAAGCGGGGATCAACTTCATGAGCAGGCCCCTACGGACCGCCCTTGCCAGTGCCAGCACCGCGATGGTTTCGAAGAGCAGCAACGGCACGGTGAGCAACCAGTCTACGTACCGGTAGCCCTCGTTGAACCCATCGCCGTTCACCAAGACATAGGACATGGCGGTGGAACCCGTTGCTGGCGTTCCTTCACCGACAGCGACATACGCTTCGGTGAACGAGTTGAAGATCCGGTAGTAGTGGTACGCAGCGATAAGGCAAACCATGGCCGATACAACCAGCGCCTGACGGTACCGAGCGAGAACTCGACCCTGGACCGCAAGCAGGAAGATGAAGGTCACGAGCATCGACGCTAGGCACAAGGAAATCACGTTATAAACGGTTTGAAACTGCGAGTAAGTTAACTCTAAAGTGTCCATTAACCCTTCATTCTGTGAGTGGACTTTTGCTAACATTGGATTATCTGCCTACTGGAGAGACCTCGCAACTTGAAATCCACCTGCTATTCATTTCCCCGGAAACCTGCCCTTCATTTCCGTGAAAATGGCGCAGATCTATTATCTTCAGGTGCTGACAATTAGAGCCGATCTACTCGCTGCCATGGTTTCACATGCCCGCGCTGACCACCCAGACGAAGCCTGTGGAGTTATTGCCGGCCCTTCGGGTTCTGATCGGCCCGAACGCCACATCCCGATGCTAAATGCCGCCAGATCACCAACTTTCTACGAGTTCGATTCCGGTGACCTGCTCGCGCTATATCGCGAACTTGACGAGAGGGATGAGGTCCCGGTGGTGATTTATCATTCGCATACTGCGACCGAGGCCTACCCGTCGCGTACTGATGTAGCCCTGGCGGGTGAACCCGAGGCCCACTATGTGCTGATATCGACCAGAGAGACTGGGCCCGCGGAAGGCCCATTTGAATTTCGCTCCTTCCGAATCGCTGATGGGGTGGTAACCGAGGAGCCGGTGGTGGTGGAGGGCGACCCCACTCATTGATTGCTGCAAAGTCCTTGCAAGTAGCGATCCCGCCTAAGAGCGCGGAATACTGCCGCCTATTGTCATGTTAGAAGTGTTAACGCCATTAACCATGAACAATCCCGATTTGACCGGAGCCCAAAAGATGTCAGTTGAAGTCCGAGTGCCGACCATCTTGCGCACCTTGACCGGTGGCGAGAAAGTGGTAACGGCTAATGGCGACACCCTGGCGGCGGTGGTCGCAGACCTGGACGGTTCATATCCGGGCATGGGTGCTCGCCTCTTGGATGACAGTGGGCTGCGCAGGTTCGTAAATATCTACGTCAATGACGAGGACGTCAGGTTCTTGGCGGGGCTACAGACGCAGATTGCAGACCAGGATTCCATTACAATTTTGCCCGCGGTCGCGGGCGGCTGTTAGCTCGCAGCGACTCCATGCGCTTTAACTCACTGCTCGACTCGGTAGGGCACACGCCACTAGTCGGGTTACCCACACTCTCGCCTTCTTCGGATGTGCGGTTGTGGGCGAAATTGGAAGACCGCAATCCCACCGGCTCAATTAAAGATCGCGCGGTGGTCGCTATGGTCAATCAGGCCGAAAAGGACGGTCGGTTGACACCCGGTGCCACCCTGTTGGAGCCAACCTCGGGCAATACCG
>CAMDKJ010000196.1 GCA_945900705.1 Bifidobacterium breve
GGGCGACTCGCGCTCGTCGGCAGTGGTGAGTATTTACCGGTCATGCATGAGATTGAGGAGTGGTTACTGCAAGACCAGCCACCACGCTACGTTCAACTTGCCACCGCGGCGGCCCCCGAGGGCCAGCGACCCCTTGATAACTGGCACCGCCTAGGGGCAGCAGCCGCACGAAGACTCGGTGCCGAACAAGTCATCATTGATGTGCGCACCCGCGAAGACGCCAACGACCCAAAATGGGCAGCCGCGATAAGTGGCGCCGGCCTCATTTACCTTTCCGGTGGCACCCCGGGTTTTTTGGCCCGCACCTTGATCGGCACTGTGGTGTGGCAAGCCATAGAGCGCGAGTGGCGCCTCGGTTCAGCACTTGCCGGCTGTAGCGCAGGGGCGATGGCCCTTGGTGGATACGTGCCCGATTTTCGGCATCCGCGCGCCGGTGGTGTTGATGGACTAGGTGTTGTTCCAGACATTCGCGTATTGCCGCATTTTGACCGCTACACCAAGTGGGTGCCAGATTTTGCGATGCGGCCACTTGTCGCACCCGGCAGCTACATAGTCGGCATTGATGAAGACACCGCATTAATCGGTGAGCCAATGGATGCGGACCAAAGCGCAAATGTCGAGGCTAAAGACGGCCTCGAAACTTGGCAGTTCCGCTCCCGCGGCCGCCAATCAACTTGGCGCGTAGAGGCCGATCGGCGCTACCGCATCAACAGCGCGCTGGCCTTGCGCGTTAACACCGGTAACTTGGGCTAGCGTCAATTCGTGACCATCCGCACCTACATCCCGCGCCGCGGCCGCGTCTCCAAGCGCCAAGCAACTGCTATTGCTGAAACCGATGGCTTACTGCTGCCGGCCGGAGACGAAGTCCTCGACCTTGGCAAAATCTTTGCCGGCTTACCGGTGGTCATCGAAATTGGCTTCGGCACCGGATCAGCAACCGTCGCGATGGCAGCTGACGATCTCGAGCTCGGAATCTTGGCTGTTGATGTGCACACTCCCGGGCTCGGCGACCTGCTCTATCGCGCCCGCGAAAGACATCTGACAAATATTCGCGCAATTGCTGGTGACGCTCTGGTCGTGGCCGAACAGCTGCTGCCTGAATCGGCACTCGCTGGTATTCGAACGTTCTTCCCTGACCCGTGGCCAAAAGCCCGACACCACAAAAGACGCCTTGTCACGCCGGTGAATGCCGCGCTACTTGCTTCACGCACCAAAGCCGGTGGCTTTTGGCATCTGGCAACCGACTGGCAGCCCTATGCCGAACAGATACAGGAAGTACTAGCTGCTTCAAATCAGTGGCTTGGCGGAGTAATCCCCCGGCCCCAGGATCGCCCAGTTACCCGCTATGAAGCTACCGCGATCCACGAGCGCCGCGACATCACCGACCTGTGGTACATACGTAGTTAGTTATTAGCGTTCAGTACCGCCTTGCGGTGCCGAACCCAAAGCACCGCCAGTAATACTGCCGCCACCAGTGCACCAAGCAGCTCCCAGGCGCAATGGCTCCATCCCCTGACCCTACCCAGCCCACCGTTGGTCAGGCAGGCGGCTAATCTTGGGTTTCGCCCTATGGAGGTCACCATGGATCATGCAGCGCGCGCCGGACTCTTCGGCACCGCATACGCCGTTGGCCGCTCCTACCAGCCCAACCTTTTGACCCGCGGGTCCACCGACCAAGCCGTCATCACCGGCACCACGGCTGCGATGGCATACGGGGTTATCAGCGCTGGCAGTGCGACTATCTCGGCGATTGCATCACGTTTTTCCAAATCCGAATCACCATCGCCGGCAGCACGTCTTTTAGTTGCCGGAACAGTAGGTGCGGTGGCAGCAGGTGCCGCCGCAGCGCTAGCTTGGCGCGAGCACGAATCTGCCCAGCGAGCAGTTGGGCGCCTTCTTGCACAAACTGCAGTCACCACAGCAATCGCGAGCGCCGCCTCCGACCTCACACCGGGTGCTTACGGCAATCGCGACCGCGGTGCGAGTTTGGCGGCAGCCGCCTTGGTCGGTTTGGGATCTTGGGCAAGTACCCAGCCGTGGAAGAGTGCACCCGGTTCGCTCTTGGACGATGAGTTCGACGGTGGCACCGAGCACAATGGGGCGAAGTTCTGGGAGGACGAAGTCCGCGACGTCTCACCACCAAAAGCAATCGCAATTGGGGCGGCGGTCGGGCTGGTCACTTTCGGGCTAGCGAAGACTGAATCGGCTTTGACCTCAGCAACTAGTCGCGCCGCAACTTACCTACTAGGTGGTGAAGCCCACGACCACCGCATGCTCGGCCGGATGACAAGTGCCGGTATCACCTTGGGTGTCGGTTGGTTCGCCGTCGCAAAAGCCTCGACGCTGCTAAGTAAGGGCGGCGGCTCACTTGATGCGGCTCTCACCACACCACCTTCGACACCTGAAGTCACCGGATCGCCAGCATCTGGCCTTGATTGGACGAAGCAGACTCGCGAAGGTGCGCGCTGGCTGAGCATGGCGCTATCGCCAAGCAGTATCGAGGCAGTTATGTGCGTAACGGACGCCAAGCAGCCCATCCGAGTTTACGCCTCACTTGACATCGCCCAGTCAGATCAAGAGCGGACAAGTGTATTGCTAGCCGAGATTGATCGCACCAAGGCCCTTGAACGTAAAGCGTTCGCGCTCTTCTCACCAACTGGTTCTGGTTACGTCAACTACGTTGCGACCGAAACTTTCGAATTCCTAACACACGGCGACTGCGCGAGCGCCGCAATTCAATACTCGGTGCTCCCATCGGCACTGTCGTTGACCCGTGTGCCAACAGGTAGCGCCCAAACTGCGATGGTGATTGCTGGTGTTGTTCAAAGATTAATGGCGATGCCCAAATCCAAGCGACCGAAATTCTTCCTCTTCGGCGAGAGCCTTGGTTCACAGGTAAGCGAGGAGATGTTCCGCGGCACCGGGCTCTTTGGTCTCGAAGGATCTGGGTTCGATGCAGCACTTTGGATCGGGACCCCGGCTGCCACGATTTGGCGGCGCCAAATCTGGGGTGATCGCACCATTACCGAAGCCCCAACGGTCGGCCCCGGTGCGGCCTACCTGCCGCGATCGCTAACTGACTGGAAAGCGCTGCCAAAGAAGGAACGCACCAAGGTGCGCTACCTGCTGCTTCAAAATGGTGATGACCCCATCCCGAAGTTCGGTTCCCAAGTCGCCTGGCGCAAGCCAGATTGGCTTGGCCCAAATGCCACACGCCCCATTGGGGCACCCAAAGGCACGGCCTGGATGCCGGTCACCACTTTCATGATGACTTTCCTCGACATGCTCAATGCTTTAACCCCTACCCCAGGGGTCTTTGCCG
>CAMDKJ010000197.1 GCA_945900705.1 Bifidobacterium breve
CGCTGCAGGAAGTGCGGTTCCCGACGCCCATGACCCCGCTAGGAAGCATGCTCCGGTGATGTTCACTACTGATATTGCGCTACGGATGGACCCGATCTACGAGCCAATTTCCAGGCGCTTCTTGGAGAACCCGGAGGAGTTGGCCGATGCCTTCGCCCGTGCCTGGTTCAAGCTCACCCACCGCGACATGGGCCCCATCCAACGCTACCTCGGCCCACTCGTTCCGACAGAGGAACTCATCTGGCAGGACCGCATCCCCGAGCTAACCCATGAGCTACTCAGCAAAGAAGACGTAGCAAACATCAAAGCTAAGGTGCTCGCTTCGGGCCTTTCAATATCGCAGTTGGTTTCCACCGCGTGGGCCTCGGCTGCTACCTATCGGGGCACCGATAAGCGTGGTGGGGCAAATGGAGCCCGAATTCGCTTGGAGCCACAAAAGGGCTGGGAAGTAAACAACCCTGATGAGCTCGCCCAGGTGTTGAAAACCCTCGAAGCAATTCAACAGGAATTCAATGCCGAGCAAGGTAGCGGGGCCAAGCGCCTTTACCTCGCGGGCCTGATTGTGATCGCTGGCTGCGCAGCCGTTGAGCAAGCGGCAAAGAAGGCTGGCGTCAACATCGAAATTCCTTTCATTCCAGGATTCAGCGATGCAAGTCAAGAGCAGACAGACGTGGAGTCTTTCGCGGTGCTGGAGCCGACCTACGACGGATTCCGCAATTACCTTGGCAAGGGCCAAAAGATACCGGCCGAGAAACTGCTGGTTGACCGGGCGAATCTCTTAACCCTCAGTGCCCCGGAAATGACGGTTCTAGTTGGCGGAATGCGGGTACTGAACGCCAACTACAAGCAGTCACAACTTGGGGTACTAACCAAGACGCCCGAGTCATTGACTAATGACTTCTTCGTCAACCTATTGGACATGGAAACCACCTGGGAGCCAACCTCGAAGGATGAGGAGACTTTCGAAGGCCGCGATCGCAAAACCGGTGAACTCAAGTGGACCGGAACTCGCGTTGACCTGGTCTTCGGGTCTAACTCGCAACTCCGTGCGCTCTCTGAGGTCTACGCGAGTGCGGACGCTAAGGAGAAGTTCGTGAAAGATTTCGCGGCCGCCTGGTCCAAGGTCATGCACCTTGGACGCTTCGATCTCGCCTGATTACCAACTGAACCACAGCTTTTTCTCCGCTCGCTCCCACCGCCCAAGTTTTGGTAGTGGGGGCGAGCGGATTATTTTTTAGCAGGTGAACTTCTTGTTCTGCTGCCCCGCTGTCGCAAGCAACGACACCAGCAGTGACACCGTCCAGAAACACTTCACTTCGCAGCATCCTTCGACTTAACTGGAATTTCAGCGAGCCTAGCCGCTGCCATATCACGCAGCAGTTTTACGTCAACTTTCCAGTCCACCGGAACTTTGAAAGTCTTCTTATTGGTTTCATAGGATGCCAATCGTGGCAAAAACTGCTGGAGAACCTCACTGCTTATTGGGGCGAGCAAAATATGTTTCGAGTGAACCGATAAGCCAAAGATGTACTGGCCATCAAACTTCAACATTGGTTGATTCCAGGCGATCACTAGTTCCATTTTCGGGTACTTGGTGGTGATCGCCTTGAAGATACTCGTCACCGTCGCGCACTTGGTGGCATCAAATGGCTTTAGGTACTCCTCGATTGAGTTACACCTGCGAGCACTTTTTGAGCCGCGTGAATACAGCACGAGTGCATTGGCATGAGCTTGACTGAATCCGTGATTCTCCCGCAGGTATGCGATCTGTTCTGGATACTTCCAGTCAGCGATCTCCTTCATCTGGTCAAGCCAATAGGACATTGGCAGACCGTGTTTCTTCACAATGGCCGGGAAGTAGGACGCCCGGTCGGGATTGCTGCTTGCCACGGCCGCTAACTTACTGTGACCGAGGTCGGGGTCGCGGTAGGAAAGCCGGACGGCCTAGCATCCGAACGTGGAGTTAGCCGGCATCGCCATCATCGAGGGTGCAATTTTCCTTGGCGCGGTCGTGCAGGGTTCCAGTGGGCTCGGCTTCAATCTGACCGCCGCCCCCATCGTCAACTCCATAATGCCGGGGCCCTCATCGGTCGGCCTTATCAACTTGTTTGCACTGCTTCAGAACAGTTGGCTCCTCACCAAAGAGCGCGGCCGCATCCACTGGGAAAGTTTTCGAATCCTCGGGCCGAGCCTGGCATTTGGGGTCCTCATTGGATTTGCGATGGTCAAGCTCATCCCCGATGCAGTAATGCCGATTCTCATCGCACTGTCAGCCCTGGCCTCACTCATCACCCTCGCCGTCTGGCGATCTGGTTCTGGCCCGGTCTCCGGTTTTGTCGCCGGTGTCTGGAGCGGTGCGATCAACACCTACGCGGGCGTTGGTGGCCCGCCCGTCGCCTCCTACCTCATCAACCAAGGCTGGTCGCATGGTGATTTCTTGCGCACCTTGCAATTGGTCTTCATCGGCATCGATATCGTCAGTCTGCCGATCCTCGGGTTGCCCTCCCTGCCGTGGTGGTTTTATGCCGTCGGCGTTGGTTGCCTACTGCTTGGCACCCGAGCCGGATCACTTTTGCGCAGGCGACTTTCGCAGCAGCAGGCCGTCCGGTTGTCACGAACGGTGATCGCTGTCGCGGCTCTCGCATCACTCACCTACTCGACCATCACACTGTTGGGCCGGTAGGACCAAGGAGCACCGCCATCTACTCCGCTGGCTCGGCAATCACTCCTTGAGTGTCTGCCATCACAAGGGCTTTCTTCTTCGCCTGACGGCGTAAGAGGTGCCAGATGATCAGGGCTGCCACACTGGTGGCCAATAAGCCCACCGCCGTATTGGCCCTGAAGCCTGCAATTAATGATTCCTCATGCAAGGTTTCGACGGGGTAGGAGCTTGAGTAAGTGGAATAGACGTTTAGTTGGTCCATGCTTGACGGTGCACTGACTATTTCGGTCGTGATGTTATTAGCTTCCTGCTCACCTGCGCCAGCAGATATTAACCCAAGCATCAAGTCAACCTTGATTACCAGCAAAGTGAACGTCGAAACAAAGATTGTCCCGAGTATCGCACCCAAGTTACCCGCAGCCGATTTGTATGCGCTCCTGCTGCCGGAGCCACTCGGCGTGGCACCACTCATAATCACACTCGCGAGGGTCGCCCCAAAAGCCGAATTGCACAGCCCGAACACTCCCACCAGTACACCCACCATCCACACCGGTTGATCTGGCTGAACTAATAGAAGGAAACACAATCCAACCCCTTGCAGCCATGATTTCTAAAAAAGGCAGTG
>CAMDKJ010000198.1 GCA_945900705.1 Bifidobacterium breve
GCGGCGATCAAGCAGTATTGCTGCGGGTGTTTCTTCATTTCCACGGCAACCGAAAAATTTTACTAGTTAGTGCTTACGACAAATTACGAAACCCGAGCAAGACGCGACAAAGCAGGGAAATAGCCGCGGCTAGGCGGCTGCTTAAGGCATGGAGACGATCGAATTGAAAATATGTGGAAAAACACATATTCTTTGCGAAGAAGGAGTAACCATGCCGGTAAAAACTCAAGAACTCATGGCAGATCTTCGAGCCGATTGGACACCAACCGAGCGAGCCCATGCTCAGGTGCTGGGTCAGGCTTACCGCATTGCCACCGAGTTATCGGTTTTAAGGGTGGCCAATGGGTGGACCCAGCAGCACTTGTCGGAGCTAACAGGGGTTTCCCAGGCAGACATCAGCCGAATTGAAAGGGTTAGCATGATCCCAAACTTGACGACCTTGGCCCGGCTTGCTGATGCCTTAGGAGCTGAGATTGAATTGCGCGTTCTGGGAAGCAATAGTTCGACGGTTCCACTGAAGTAATCGGGCTGAGCGCACTAGCCCTTGCTTGCTGAGAGCAGCAGCGTCGCGACGTCGACAACCTCGACGCCGGCAGCGCCACCCTCTTGCTGCCGGGTGGTCACCGCGTCATTGAGCATCACCGAACAGAACGGGCAGGCAACCGCAATCTTGGCGGCCCCGGTCGCGATGGCCTCATCACCACGATTCATGTTGACCTTCGTGCCGATTTTTTCTTCCATCCACATGCGCGCTCCACCGGCGCCGCAGCAGAACGACTTATCGCCGTGGCGCTCCATCTCGACACGGTCAACGCCGGTTGCATCGATGAGATCACGTGGTGGCACGTAGACCTTGTTGTGACGCCCGAGATAGCAAGGGTCGTGGTAGGTGACCTTTTCTTCGACCTTCGTGACCGGCGTCAACCGCCCGGCCTTTACTAGGTCGTTAAGTAACTGCGTGTGATGGACTACCTCGTAGTCACCGCCGAGTTGCGGGTACTCGCGTTTTAGTGTGTTCAAGCAATGGGGGCAGGTGACGACAATTTTCTTCGCCTTGATTTCATTTAGTACTTCAACATTTTGCATACCCTGCATCTGGAACAAGAACTCATTACCGGCGCGGCGGGCCGGATCCCCGGTGCAGGTTTCGCCTTCGCCGAGCACCATGAAATTAACGCCGGCAATATTCAGGAGTTCTGCAACAGCCTTGGTGGTGCGCTTTGCTCGGTCTTCAAATGCTCCGGCGCAGCCAACCCAAAATAGATAGTCGACATCCTCGGGGATAACGTCCTCGCCATTCATCCCAAAGACATTGACCTCAAAGTCGACCTCACTGATCCAGGCATTTCGATCGGAGGCGTTCATACCCCAGGGGTTGCCCTTGGCTTCGATGTTCTTGAACATGCCATTTAACTCACTGGGGAAGTCACTGGCGATCATCACCTGGTTACGTCGCATATCGGCGATGTGGTCAATGTGCTCGATGTCTACCGGGCACTGATTGACGCAGGCGCCGCACATCGTGCAACTCCAAAGCGCCGCTTCATCAATGATCGGCAAGTCAAGGCCGGTGGCGCGGTGACCGTCGAAGGTGTAACCGTCGTCACCTGCGTGCTCACTGCCCTCCCGCGAGCCAATGAAAGGTCTTTGTACCTCGCCTTGTACCTCGGGCGAGACATATGCGAGGGCTTCGGGGATGAGCTCACCTGGCTCGGCTTGCTTACCCTGGTACTTATCAAATAGTCGCCCCGCCTCCAAATACGGAGCCGAGGCAAAAAGGTTTTCGCGCAGATCCATGATCAGGAGTTTGGGGCTGAGGGGTTTGCCGGTGTTCCAGGCCGGGCACTGCGACTGGCAGCGGCCACACTCGGTGCAGGCCATGAAGTCGATGTAGTTCTTCCAGGTGAAGTCTGAGATGTGGCCTTTACCAAATAGCGCGTCATCGGGTGGGTCTTCGAAGTTGACCGGGGCACCCTTGTAATAGATCGGCAGCAAAGGGCCAAGGGCATCGGGCCTGCGCGAGGTGTAAACATTTACCGGCGCGGTGAAGATGTGAAGATGCTTGGAATGCAGCACGATCAGCAAGAAGACAAGCACGACGCCGATCTGGAGCCAGATGCCAACTGTCTCGACAATTACCAGGGTTTCTTCGCTCAGGCCGGAGAACCATGAACCGACCCAGTCGGAGAAAAATGCGCCACTTTCAAAAGGCAGGTTGCCAAGTGCCGCCTGCGCACCGCGATAGAGGAACAGCGTCCAGACCACATTGAAGATCATGAACAAAATAAGCCAGGCACCCTTGGTGTGGCTGCCGTAAAATCTGGAGGCGCGACCGTCCTTGGCCGGGTTATTGGTCAGGCGAATAATTGCGAACAAACCAATGCCGACAAGAACTAAAACCCCAAATAGGTCTTCGAGAAATCCAACAATCGGCCAACTTCCGACCACTGGGATGGCGAAGTCAGCCACGAATAGGGCGCCATAAGCCTCCAGAATGGTGAGGCCAAGAACTAAGAAACCCCAGAATGCAAATACGTGCGCAACACCAGGTAATGCCCATTTAAGTAACTTGCGCTGCCCGAGGACCTCGGTGGCCTCGGCCTCTACTCGACGGGGAGCATTCTTAGTGCGGCCCACCGCCGCTTTGCCCGTGCCCGCCAGGGTGTAAAGGAATAACCCGCGCTTAGCGGCCAGCCCGAGAAGGACGATCGTGAGGAGGACACCGATCACAGCACGAAGAAGCACGGTACCTCCATGCAAAGAGCCTACTGCCATTCAGCAAGATGTGCTGCCAGCGTAGTTGAGTCAGTGGGCCATCGCAGTAGGCAGATATTCGAGTGCAACCAAAGCCACGTCCTGCAGGTCTTCTGGGTGGATCGTTGCGTACGCGGCGAGGTCAGCAATCATCTTCGGGGTCCAATACATCCGAAGATGGGTGGCAACGGCCTCGACGGCTGCCAATTGGTGCAGGTGACTGCTATTAGAGGTGATCTCGTTTGCCATGCGTACCAAGGTTGCGGTGGCGTCCTCATGTACTTCAACGCGCAGTTCCTCGAGCCCGAGGTCTTCGGCGGATGCCACCCCGCCGGCCTGGAGGCTTGGTCGCACCTCAACGGCGGTGACTTTGTATTCCGGGCAGTTGGTCGCCCAGTCCGAGTACTCGGTAGTCACGACATTGGCACCGCTTTTGGGGAAGTGGAATGTCGTGTAAACCACACCGGGGGGCACGCGCTCGGAGATACGCGCGTGCATTTTGGTCTTGCCTACGCGGCTAGCGAG
>CAMDKJ010000199.1 GCA_945900705.1 Bifidobacterium breve
CCGGGTGGGCTACGCGATGTTGAGTTCTCGGTGCAATTGCTCCAGCTAGTACATGGTCGAAGTGACGTCATGCTGCGAAGCTCAACAACCCTTGATGCCCTTGAGGCGCTCGCGGTTTGGGGTTATGTTGGCCGCGACGATGCATCAACATTGGCTGATGCCTACCGATTTCTTCGCACACTTGAGCACCGGTTGCAACTGCATAAGTTGCGCCGCACTCACACCATGCCTGAGGACGAAAGTGATCTCAGGCGCCTTGGGCGATCACTTGGCTATCGTGGTGATCCTGTTGGCGAACTACATGCGAAGTGGCGTACGCACGCCCGCGAGGTGCGCCGACTACATGAAAAATTGTTCTACCGGCCGCTACTGCAGGCCGTTGCACGCCTCGATGCTGGTGAGGCAAGGCTTACCCCAGAAGCCGCTGAGCAGCGCCTGCGCGCCCTGGGCTATCAAGACCCGGCCGGGGCACTTCGACATCTTGAGGCATTGACCTCGGGAGTCAGCAGGCGCGCGGCCATTCAGCGCACCTTGTTGCCGGTGATGCTGGGTTGGTTTGCGAATGCCCCTGACCCAGATGCTGGCCTCCTAGGCTTTCGGCGCGTTAGCGATGTATTGGGCTCGACCCACTGGTACCTGCGGCTACTTCGTGACGAATCAACGGCGGCCGAACGCATGGCGCAGGTGCTGGCTTCGAGTAAGTACGCCACTGAATTGCTGCTTCGGGCTCCCGAAAACGTGGCTATGCTCGCGGATCAAAGTGAACTTGAACCCCGATCTTTGGAGACACTTCTCGCCGAGGCGGCATCTGCTGCTGAGCGGCATGACGATCCGGTTACTGCCGTCGGGGCGGTGCGATCGCTGCGCCGACGCGAGCTCTTTCGGATTGCAGTCGCCGAGTTGCTGCAGGTAGCCCAGATCGATGGTGCGCAAGTTGCACTTAGTGACGTTGCCACCGCGACGGTAGCCGGCGCCCTGCGTGTTGCCGAGCGGGTAGTGGGTGGCGGGGCTGGGCTGCCAATGCGATTCACCGTAATTGGGATGGGCCGCTTTGGTGGGCGCGAGCTCGGGTTAGGTAGTGATGTTGATGTCATGTTTGTCTATGAGCCCATTGCGGGCGCTGATGAGAACGCGGCGAATTCTGCGGCATTTGCGGTGGCAAATGAATTACGTACGCTCTTAATGGCACCGACCAGCGACCCACCGTTGGATATCGACGCGGATTTGCGGCCGGAAGGCCGCCAGGGGCCACTGGTTCGTTCATTGGCCTCCTATGCGGCTTATTACGGGCGTTGGTCAGCGGCTTGGGAGGCGCAGGCGCTCCTGCGGGCGCAGGTGGTGGCCGGTGACCGTGAACTCGGTGAACACTTCATTGCGCTCATTGATCCACTCCGCTTCCCCGGTGGTGGGGTTCCGGAAGCTCAGGTTCGCGAAATTCGCCGGCTCAAGGCGCGCATGGAGGCAGAGCGACTGCCACGCGGGGCGGATGCGACTCTACATACCAAATTAGGCCGAGGTGGGCTTAGTGACGTTGAGTGGGTGGCCCAGTTACTGCAAATGCAGCATGCGTATGCGTATCCCTCATTGCGCACCACCGAAACCTTGCCGGTACTTGCCGCTGCTGAAAGCGCTGGCTTGCTTAGCTCAAGTGATGCCGAGTCCCTTCGAGTAGCTTGGCGATTAGCGACGAATGTTCGAAATGCAGTAATGCTGGTGCGTGACCGCGCCTCAGACTTAGTGCCGACCGATGTTCGCGAGCTAGCTGGTGTGGGTTATGTCATGGGTTACCAAATGGGAGCATCGGGTCAACTAATTGAGGATTACCGGCGGGTTACTAGGCGCGCTCGCCAAGTCGTTGACCGGGTCTTCTACGGTGAAGATTCACTACGGTGACATTGGCGCATTAGCCAAGAACTGGAAACTATCGCGCTTATACGGATAAAGGAAACGGTCGCAGCCTTCAGCCAATGACGGGTCAAGTTTTCGGCATAACGGAGTGCCGTTCTTCTTGTGCCTGAAGTAGAAGCCCGCGGTCCACCAAGTATTCATGTCAAGGACCATGGCTTCTTGTGCGCCGGCGCCCACCAATGTGTTGGCGAGGCCATCGGCTGAAAGAAATGGTGACCCGATATAAATAATGCTGCCATCTGCGAGCTGGCCGATAGCGGCGCGCCAGGCCAGACTCTCCTTGTCGGTGGTCGCTCCCCAAATTACGTTGTCGGTTGCACTGGATACCTTCGATACGCCTTTGTCGACAATCAGATTGAGATTTTGCCGAACGGCTTGGATATCGTCGCTCATCTGCAGGTCGCGGCCCCACTTGCCGACCTTTATTGAACCGTCTTTGTAGACAACGGTGCTCGCCTTGCCATCGACGAGAGGTTTAACCATTTCGCCACCGTAGTAATAGCCACCCATCGAGTCCTCGAGTCGGAAAGCGCCGTTGAAGTTGGCGAGCACAATTGGCCAGAGCTCTTTTGGCAGTGCCCCGTTAAATGGATTCGGGCCGCCGGGTTCTTCAAAACCGGGGATAAACATGGCTTTGGTAAGTGAGGTGTCGATCCATAGCACCGAGGCGTAGTAGCTGGTGTGCACATTGTCGGCGCGAACCCGGGCGACATACATCGCTGGGAGACCGGCCACCCGGCTGCCGACCGGCTGCCAGAGGCCTTCTTGTGGTTCGGGATTGGGCACCGGTGAGGTAATGGGCGGTGGCGGATTGAGGTGTTCGACCACCGGGGTAACAATCGGGCTAGGAATAGCGCTGGGCACGACGGCGCGCATAGCACTGGGCGGATCGGACGGCTGGAGATCTTCGGGGTCAAGGCCGGCATTGTCTTCTGCGGTGATATCTGCTGAAACAGTTGGCGTGCCTCCAACGTCCGGGGTGTTTATATACGTGTAGTACACGTCTTCCAACTTGGCGACTAACGGTCCCATGTTGTTGTCGCGCATCCAGGTGGCCACGAGGACTTCTGCGGGCTCACCACCTGCGTTTGCGTAGGTACTTTGAAAAGTGAAACCGGCCCAAAAAGCCGCGGTAAGTAGCACGGAGGCTGTTACCAGCACGAGTATGCGGGGCAGTGGGTTGTACTGGCGAGCATGGCGCCTTCGAGCTGGGGCGATAACTTCTGGTGGCCCGTCGCTCACCGGTAAATCTTCGTTCACCTAGCAATCATGTCTTAGCCAGGCCAAAAAAAGCGGGGCGGGCCACCGAAGTGACCCGCCCCTCCCCCCTTGCACGCGAGGCGAATCGACGCGAAAGGGATCCT
>CAMDKJ010000200.1 GCA_945900705.1 Bifidobacterium breve
GCCTCCGTTGGTGCAGCGCTCGCCGGGGCTGCCACCGTAGGCGCCGCACTTTCAGCAGTTGCTCCTCCACTAGAACCGCAGCCGACCGCGAAAACGCCGGTCAGAGCCAAAATACTTGCGGTGGCTACCGCTTTCCAGATACGCATATGGGACTCCTCCGCTAAAAGTGATTTCAGATAACTTTGCCTCATTGTTGTCTGACTAGCGCGATCTGGTGGCATTTTTGCCAGATTGTTGTCGCCCGCACCCACCAGGTCGTTGGAGCAAAACGGCTTCGGGGGTATGAATGGGTTATGCCCCAGCCAAATGATCGGCACGCCCGAGCCCCATACGCCGAAGCATTACATCAAAACGCCCAGCAGGGCTGGACCAGATTGGGTATCCCGGGCCACCAAGATCAGCCCGCTAACTACCCGGCGCTTGACTCACTCGCAGGTGGGCACCTGCTGGCAATGGATATCCCGATGTTCACCGAAGGGGTGGATCTACTTGCGGCCGGGGCATCAGGTGTCAGCCCCTTGCAGGAAGCACTTGAACTTGCCGCTGATGCATGGGGGGCCAAGCGCACCTGGTTTCTGACTGACGGAGCCTCGCAGGGTAACCATGCGGCCTGCCTAGCCCTGCGCGGGCTCAGTGCACATGTGGTTGCGCAACGCTCAGTTCACACTTCGGTAATTGACGGCGCCATTTTGGCTGGCCTGAGTTTGGAATTCGTCAATCCAAATATTGATGTAGCTCTAGGCATCGCCCACGGCATTACCCCTACCGCGCTCGATGACGCCTTGGCTTTGCACCCTGGAGCCGCTGCCGCATATGTTGTAACGCCCTCGTACTTTGGGGCGGTCAGTGATGTGCGCGAGTTCGCGGTCGTGGCGCATCGCCACGGAGTACCACTGGTTGTTGACGAAGCCTGGGGCAGTCATTTCGGTTTTCATCCGAACCTCCCTACCAGCGCACTGGCAAATGGCGCAGACCTCGTCATCTCGAGTACCCACAAACTTGCCGGCAGCCTTTCCCAATCAGCGATGCTGCATCTGGGGCATGGTCCATTCGCGGATCTCCTGGAGGTTCGCGTAAACAGAGCACTGCTGACCTTGCAAACCACCAGCCCGTCGGCAATCTTGTTCGGTTCACTTGACCTGGCTAGACGCGACCTTTATTACCTCAGCCACGATCGAATTCAGGCCAGCATTGACGACGCGAATCTCGCGCGGGCCCTGCTCGCCGAGGGTGGGAGATTTGTTGATCCATCACCAACGATGCTCGCCTCACCTGACGTGATTGCCTTGGATCCACTTCACCTGGTGGTCGATACGAGTTCGGGCGGGGTACCGGGCTTCGAGGCCAGAGCGCTACTTGAAGCAAGTAGTCGCATCCATGTGGAGATGGCAACCGATTCAGTCATAGTCGCAATTGTGGGCGCTGGCAGTCGCCTAGATGCGGGGTTCCTCGTCGATGCCTTGCATGCACTGCCGGAGCCCGACTCGAAATCCCCGCGGCAAAGAGTTCGGCAACCAATTATTTTGCCCCCGACCGGGCCCAGGGCCCGCGATGTGCGTGAGGCTTATTTCGCCGACGCCGAGGTGGTACCTGCAGCACAGGCCATTGGACGCATTTCGGGCGACACCTTGGCGGCCTACCCGCCGGGGGTGGCCAATGTGTTACCGGGCGAGGTGATTACCTCGGAGGTCGTTCAATTTCTTCAAGCGACTGCGCAGGCACCGTACGGCTGGGTCCGTGGAGCTGTTGACGCAGGTGTCGAGCACCTTCGCGTGCTGCTAGAAAAGTAGGAGGCGCTAAGCGCACCGCGCGCTCAATCCAAATTGGCAGCGACAAGTTCAGCGATTTGCACCGCGTTCAGCGCCGCACCTTTGCGCAGATTGTCATTGCTGACGAACAGCGCTAGGCCTTTACCGCCGGCCACCGATGAATCTTGGCGGATACGACCGACGAATGATGGGTCAGCGCCGGCCGCCTGCAGTGGAGTTGGAACTTCTGATAACTCGACACCGGGTGCACCCAATAACAGTGCCGTCGCCCGCTCCGGAGTTATTGGGCGATCAAACTCGGCGTTTATAGCGAGGGAGTGGCCGGTGAAGACGGGACCACGAACGCAAGTTCCTGAGACAAGTAAGCCAGGTATACCAAGGATTTTTCGGCTCTCATTGCGCAGTTTTTGTTCCTCATCGGTTTCGAGGGAGCCGTCATCAACAATATTGCCCGCTAGCGGAATGACATCAAATGCGATGGTGCGCACATACTTCTGCGACTGCGGGAAGTTTACCGAGCCGCCATCATGAGTCAGGCCTGCAATGTCTTGGGTAATCGCAGCGCGCACCTGCTCATCGAGTTCTTTGACGCCGGCAAGCCCGCTGCCAGATACCGCTTGGTATGAACTTATTATCAGGCGGCGCAGCCCGGCCTCAGCGTGCAAGGGCTGCAATACCGGCATCGCCGCCATCGTGGTGCAATTGGGATTAGCGATAATCCCTTTGCGGGCCTCGCCAATTGCCTGCGGGTTGACTTCGCTGACTACCAGCGGCACGTCCGGGTCCATCCGCCAAGCCGATGAGTTGTCGATCACTATGACACCGGCCGCTGCATACTTCGGGGCCAGCACTTTGGATGACGCACCACCGGCGGAAAACAGCGCGATGTCGATACCGGTTAGGTCAGCGGTCGCGGCATCCTCAACGAGGATCTCGGTGCCGCGCCACGGCAAGGTGGTGCCCGCTGACCGCGCAGATGCAAAGAACCGAACCTGCTGCATCGGGAAGTCGCGTTCATAAAGTAGTCGGCGCATGACGGTGCCAACTTGGCCGGTCGCACCGACTACCGCGACAACGGGTCTACGACTCATCGTCCGGACCCTCCGTAAACAACAGCCTCACCATCGGCATTTAAGCCAAATGCGGTATGCAGTGCCTGTACCGCACGCTTGGCGTCATCCACGCGGGTCACGATTGATATTCGGATTTCAGAAGTAGAAATCATCTCGACGTTGATGCTGGCCTCAGCAAGGGCGGAGAAGAAAGTTGCTGAAACACCAGGGTGCGAACGCATGCCCGCGCCAACGAGAGAAACTTTAGCAATTTGATCATCAACCAACAACGACTCAAAACCAATCGCGCCTTGCGCTATCTCCAAGGCCTTGGTCGCCTTTTGCGCGACTCCTTGAGGGCAGGTGAAAGTAACGTCGGTGCGCCCGGTCGATGCGGCTGACACGTTCTGCACGATCATGTCGACATTGATGCCG
>CAMDKJ010000201.1 GCA_945900705.1 Bifidobacterium breve
GGTACGGCCCGATGTGGCCGGTATCGGCGGCACCCTAAACCCCTCGGCGTTGGGGGGCCATGCGGGTGGGAGTGGCGGTGGATCTTATTGTTTTGAGGGTAATGAAGAGTAGCAACTCACCGCGCAACGAAGAAGTTCACACCTACCAATGAAGTAATAGATCACAACGAGAAGGACGGAGCACTAGATGCCCAGTATTGTTATTGCCACCCCATTAAGTTCAGCACCAACTGATCGGCTCGCACTCGGTGTTGGTTGGGTACGCCCCGGTGTGGCCGGTATCGGCGGCACCCTAAACCCTTGGGGCACCCACCTTTGCGGAAATTGTGGTTATATATGTAGGTGCTTTGAGGGTAATGAAGAGTAGTGCCCTTCCTTACCGCTAGGTGGGGTGTTTAAACCCTGTTGCTGGCCCCTGACCACTCGCGGTCTGGGGTCGGTTGTTTGCGTTAGTGAACTCGAACACTCCAGGTGGCCCAGTGTTATAGGGCCCAGTGCCCGGCAATAGCCCATTACGCATGAGAGCATCTTCGTACGTCAGAAAGTTTTGATCGGGCCTAGGTCTTTGGGCGTGAGTTTTTCTACCACTGGGAAAGTCTCGTAGACCAGGGGAGCAGAACCCCGCGCCCCAGCACTACTTCGCGTAGCTGAAGCGTGGTGGCGGCCTGAGGTAATTACTTCGTCACCGATTATCGCGGGAGTCGGACCTAGTGCTCGGCGCGCTGGGCTAACTGATCCGCATTGCTGTCAGCCATCCCCGGGTGATGAAGTACCCCGCCGTGGCCATTGTGAATCTCGTCAGCATCCTCATAGGCATGCAGCGGCGCTTCGAGAGCGGCATCGTGGGCAACGTGGTGCTGTGCGGCCTCGATCTCGGCAGCGGTTGGCTTGGCAATGTTTTCAGCGTAGAAGAAGTGGCTGAGCTTGGCCCGCAATGATTTGAGCCGGTAATAGGGATTTGCAACTCCATCTGCATCTACCTTTAATGGCGCTGGCAGCGGTGCGATGTCGGTCTTGGACGTGATAACGGCCATTTCCTTGTAGTTGATTGGCTCGTGCACCTCGATGAACTCACCATGGGGCAGGCGTAGTACCCGGCCGGTCTCGTAACCGTGCAGCAATTTGTCACGATCGCGGCGCTGCAGAGCCAAACAGATTCGCCTGGTTACTACGAAGGCAATCGGAGGTAGCACGAAAATTGTCACCCGTAGGAACCAGGTAATTGAGTTGATAGTTAGATTGAAACTCGTTGCAATGATGTCGTTGCCGCCACCAATCCAGAGTAACCCGTAGAAAGTTATTGCCATTACACCAATACCGGTGCGTGTCGGGTTATTGCGCGGGCGGTCAAGTAGGTGATGCTCACGCTTGTCGCCGGTGACCCAAGCCTCTAAGAACGGGTAGAAGGCAAGTGCGGTGAAGACAACGCCGGGCATGATTACGGCAGGGATCAAGATGTTCCACGAGATGGTGTAGCCGAACAAATATGTCTCAATATTCGGCATGATTCGCAGTGCCCCATCGAGCCAACCGATATACCAGTCAGGCTGTGAGCCGGCACTAACTTGATCAGGGGTATATGGGCCGAAAATCCAGATCGGGTTAAGTGTTACCAGGCCGGCGATCAGTGTGCAGATGCCGAACACGATAAAGAAGAAGCCGCCAGCCTTTGCCATGTATACCGGCATAAGCGGGTAACCAACCACGTTGTTGTTGGTCCGCCCGGGGCCGGGGAACTGGGTGTGCTTTTGGGTCCAGACCAACATCAGGTGCACCGTTACCAAAGCAAGGATTAGCCCGGGCACTAACAAGATATGGATGCCGTAGAGCCTTGAGATGAAGTCCGTCCCGGGGTATTCGCCCCCGAAGAGTAAGAAGGCACCCCACGTTCCAATTATTGGTATGGACTGCACAATGCCACGGGCAATCTGCAAGCCGTTGCCGGAAAGCAGATCATCGGGCAGTGAATACCCGGAGAACCCAGCAGCCAGTGCCAAAGTGGCCAGGCCGACCCCGATGATCCAGTTGAACTCACGGGGTTTGCGGAAAGCGCCGGTGAAGAAAACCCTGAACATGTGAACTGCGATTGCGGCAACAAATATCAGCGCGGCCCAGTGGTGCATTTGGCGGATCAAGAGCCCGCCGCGCACATCGAATGAAATATCCAAGGATGAGGAGTAGGCCTCTGACATCTCGATGCCCTTAAGTGGCACATATGAGCCGTTATAGATGACCTCAACCATGGAAGGCTTGTAGAACAAGGTCAGGTAAACACCCGAGAGCAGAACCACGATGAAGCTATAAAGGGCAATCTCGCCGAGCATGAAGGACCAGTGGTCGGGGAAGACTTTTCCGAGGTTACGGGACAGGAACTTATTGCTGCCCACACGTTGATCTACGTAGGTAGCAACACCTTCACCCGCGGCCTCAATCGGGCTTGACACTGTCGGAATAGTTGTACTCATCCACGCTCCCAAAAACTAGGTCCAACCGGTTCAGCAAATGGTGCCCTCGCCACAATGAATCCTTCCACGTCTACGCCAATAGGCAACTGGGGCATGCGCCGCGCCGCCGGGCCAAAGACCACGTTGCCGGAGTCTGCAAGGTCGAATGTCGATTGGTGGCATGGGCATAGCAAGTGGTGGGTGCGCTGTTCGTAAAGGGCGATCGGGCAGCCCACGTGGGTGCAAATCTTGGAGTAAGCGACGATCCCTTGGTAATCCCAGCCGTCACCTTGCTGCGAAACAATGTCAGCCGGGTCCATGCGCACCAAGATGATGGCTGCTTTGCCGCGAGCATTCAAGTTACCCTCGGCGGCCTGGACTTCTTCGAGGTCTGCTGGTGCCGCGGAAACCAGCCCGCCCACTGGAATATCTTCGGGGCGGAGCGGCAGGTAGGTGGCATCGGTAACAACCCGGATGCCGTCCTTCCACAAGGTGGTGGTTAAAAGTTCTGAGGGGCTGGGGTTTCCGGGGGGTGAGACCCACAGGTCGCGCAGCATGACGATCAGTGGGATTGGGAATAACACCATGGCGCCGATCAAGGTGCGCCGGATGATCTTGAAGCGCGCGAAACCAGATTCTTCTTTGCCCCGCTCGTAATTAGCCGCGGCTTCACCGGTGGCTTCAGCCGGTGAAGATAGGTCATGTCGCTCTTGGACTACTTCAACGTCGGGCATCAATTTTTTGGCCCACTGAATGGCGCCAGCGCCGATCAGGAAAATCGCTGCACCCATGGTG
>CAMDKJ010000202.1 GCA_945900705.1 Bifidobacterium breve
GCAAGCAGCTCATCGATATCGGCGGCGGCAGCAACATCAAACTGGTTAGCGACGAAGGCCGCGGTATCGGCCGAGATGTCGTAGACGGCGGTTAGCCGCGCATTTGGTACTTGCTCGGTGATGACACGCGCATGTAGTTGGCCGATCCGGCCAACTCCGGCGATGGCGATACCCAACTTGCCGGTTGTCTTCATGGCCTGCGCCTCCAGATCGAGTGCTTGCGTTCGCCTGTATATTGTGGCACGCTGCGTTGGACCGTTCCAATACCCTGGGAAATCCACTATGACTGACCTGATGTCAAGAGTTGCCTCGGCCCCTATCTCCTGGGGGATCTGCGAGGTACCGGGCTGGGGGGCGATGTTGCCCACCGGCCGGGTATTGGGGGAGATGGCCAGTTTGGGGCTTTCGGCCACCGAACTCGGCGCCCCGGGATTCCTGCCAACCTCCCCGGAGGCGGTGAAAGCCGAACTCGCCGAGTTCGAGATGACTTTGCTGGGCGGATTCACTCCGCTGGTATTACATGATCGGCGTCAGCGGGATGCGACGATCGCCAGCGCCATGGCGACCGCCGCCTTATTCGAGCGGGCCGGTGCTACCGAATTCATTTCAGCGGTGGTGATGGACGAGGGCTGGTCGGCCCCGCGAGCCCTGGATGCGGCTGAGATGTCCCACCTGATCGAAATGTTCGACATCATCGATGAAATTTGTGCGTCACACGGGCTGCAGCAGGTACTGCACCCACACGTTCAAACCTTGGTTGAAACCGCAAGTGATGTGCGACGGGTACTAGATAACTGTGCGGTCAAATGGTGCCTGGATACTGGTCACCTCGCAATCGGCGGCGTCGATCCCGTGGAATTCGCGCGCGAGGCGGCCGAGCGGGTTGGTCATGTGCACCTAAAGGATGTGAACATGAAGATGGCTGGTCCGGTGCTAAGCCATGAGATGTCGATCATGGCTGGTGTCCAAGGTGGACTCTTTACCCCGCTGGGGCAAGGTGATGTCCAAATCTCGGAGGTGATCGAGACTTTAGAGCTTGGCGGGTACCGCGGGTGGTACGTCATTGAGCAGGACACCGCGATCACCGGTGCGCTACCTGATGCCGGTGCCGGGCCAATCTCCGCAGTCTCTGAGTCCCTGGCCTATCTTCGCGATGTAGTAGCCCCCAAAGTAAATCGGTAGTAGGCCGCGTTATGGCTTTGGACTTAATCACAGTTGGGCGGATCAGTGTTGATCTTTATGCCCAGGAGGCTTATCAATCTTTTGCGGACCCGCAGACATTTAGAAAATCGATCGGGGGCAGTCCCACCAATGTCGCAGTTGCGGCAGCACGCCTTGGGCTTGCGGCTGCGGTGGCAACCAAAGTCGGTAGTGATCTGTTGGCACCGTATGTCCTGGGTAAGCTCAATAGTTTCGGAGTCGATACCGAATTCGTGGGGATAGAGCCCGGGGGCCAGACCCCGGTAGTCCTCGCTTCATTGGACCCACCCGAGGATCCATCCATCATTTTTTACCGGGGTGCTGCAGCTCCCGATACCAATATCTTGGCCTCGGATATTTCACCAGCAACGATCCAAGAGGCCAAAGCCCTGTGGATTAGTGCCTGTGCATTGGCTACGGGTGAAACGGCGGCCGCCTGTTTCAATTGGCTTGAGCAGCGTGAGCGAAAGATCCACACCTTAATTGACCTAGATTACCGTCCAAGTTTGTGGTCGGATGTCACGCCGGCACGGGCCGCCGCTCAGCGCGCAATTGCCTTATCGACGGTGGTGGTGGGCAATATCGCCGAATGTGACATGGCGATCGGTGAGACCGATCCGCTTGCGATAGCAGATAACCTGCTGAATCGCGGTGTCACCTTGGCCTGCATAAAGATGGGTGGTGGGGGAGTTCTGCTTGCCAGTGCCACCGAGCGGGTACGTGTTGAGCCATTGCGAATCCAATTGGTCTGTGGTCTTGGTGCCGGGGATGCGTTTGGTGGCGCCCTCGTTTATGGGCTTATTAATGGGTTGTCGCTTCTTGCCATGGGCGAATTGGCCAACGGTGCCGGAGCCTATGTGGCATCGCGTTTGATGTGTGCTGATTCCATGCCACAGTTGGAGGCGCTGACCGATTTCATTTCAGTGCATCGGAAAGGATCCAGCACGTGAGCGTCTTGAAAACTCCGCAATACCTCGAGCTGATTGAGGCCCGCGTGCGCGAGCCAGCGGCCCTGGTGCGGGCATTAAGTGGCCGCACCAAAAGGTCGATCGCCGGGGCCGATGGGCGGCTCATGCTCCTTGCCGCCGACCACACCGCGCGCGGCATGCTCGCCGCCGGCGGCGATCCAATGGCACTCGCCGATCGGTTTACCCTGCTGGATCGGCTGATACGAGGGCTGGCTACCTCCGGTGTCGATGGCGTTCTAGCCAGTGCGGACATCCTTGAAGAACTCGCATTCCTGGGCGCCCTTGAGGGCAAACTAGCCATTGGAACGATGAATCGTGGCGGCATCATCGGCGCTAAGTGGGAACTTGATGACCGGCTCACGGCATATGACGTAGCGCATATTGCCTCGATGGGGCTCGATGGAGGCAAGACGTTGTTGCGGCTCGAGGACACCGATCCGGGACTACCTTCCACCCTTGAACTAGTGGCACGCACTACGACCGCGTTGGCTGACCTCGGCTTACTGTCCTTGATCGAGCCGTTGCCGTACTTGAAGGATGCACAAGGTGGCGCCTATCTTGATCCATCGGAGGATAAATTGATCAAGGCTGTGGCCATCGCATCCGCGCTGGGCTCAAGCTCGGCCTATACCTGGCTCAAAATCCCGGCCACCGCGAATCCAGAAAAAGTCGCCGCGGCAACGTCCTGCCCGATACTGCTGCTGGGGGGTGATCCCGGTGCCAACTGGGAGCAGGTATTCGATAATTGGGAATCGGCATTGGCGGTGCCGAATATTCGCGGACTGGTCCCCGGGCGCGCCTTGCTGTATCCCGAATCTTTGAGTGTCGAGGAAGCAGTGAGCCGCGCTGCTGCCATGGTGCACGGGGGAGCGCGATGAAAGTGAATTGGCACCGGCCAGCGGGAGAACTTGCCACCGAAAACACTTTGGTCAGCGTTGATCCCCAGGTTGCGGGTTGGGCATTTTGTGGTGTCGAGGTTTTCGAGGTCAGCGAAACCATTTCTTTTACCCGCGAGATGGACGGCATTGAAGGAGTACTGGTTCCGCTTTCGGCTCGCGATTTGCTTGTCAT
>CAMDKJ010000203.1 GCA_945900705.1 Bifidobacterium breve
AAGGATCGGCCCATGCCCCGGCAGAATTCTCTCGATGTCTTGGCGCTCGGCAAGATCACGCAGGCGGGCCAAGCTCACTAGGTACTCACTGAGGCGCCCATCGGGCCAGGCCACCACGGTGGTACCGCGGCCAAGAACCGTATCGCCGGTAAGTAAGGAGCCTTCGTCAGGTAGTAGGAAGCACACACTGTCTGAACTGTGGCCGGGGGTTGCAATTACTTGTACTACGAGATCGCCAGCGGTGAAAACCTCACCAGCCTCTAGGCCTTCGCCGCCGTGGCGATGCATTGGATCCACCGCGCGCACTGGCGCACCGGTTAATTCACTAAGGCGCCTGGCCCCTGCCGAATGATCGATGTGACCGTGGGTTAAGAGAATTGAAGTGATGTGCGCATCGCGTGCGGCCAACTTTGCAACAACTTCAAGCAGGTGGTATTCGTCAGCTGGGCCGGGGTCGATAATGATCGCCTCGGTCGCACCCGGTGCTTGCAGTAACCATGTGTTAGTACCGTCCAGAGTCCAGGGCGACGCATTGGGAGCCAACTCGCAAGTGGCGGAAATTGTTTTTACCCCACTGGCCCACTCAGCGGTTGAGCCGATGAAGGGCAGTATTCGACCGGTCACCGATGCATCCCCGTAAGTTCGGACAATATCGGCGCTGGCTGGTTGTCCAGCAGAATTTCACCGGTGTCGGCATCAACGATGGCCCAAACCTCGGTGCCATCGGCGGCAACGCTTGGTCGCGGTAACTTCGGTCTGATTTCGCGGTTGCGCGCCGCCTCAAAGAGGTCATTCTCACTATCGTGCTCAGCCAGCCACTGCAGGACCATCACAGTTGGAAGCAGCAGCGGCAGACGCCCGACCGCGCTTTCGGTTAACGCGGCCGCCGGGGATAGCCAGGTGACTAAGTCGGTCTCGGTGCTCAAGGAAGTCGCTGTTTGTGCTTCGGGCATCCGGGCTAGAAAGAACCGGGCGCTATAGCGACTCGGCACAAACTCGGGAGTCACCCAATGATCAGCGAGCACGAGGTCACCGGGTTCGCTCGGCAGCGTGACCCCGGTCTCTTCCAAGACTTCACGTACTGCGCAGTTGATATAGCCGGTAGTGAGCTCGTCGCCGGTGAAGTCAGCATCATCAACCCGACCGCCCGGGAAGACATACATGCCCGGTGCAAACCGCATAGTTTTTGACCGGCGCATTAAGAAGGTTTCGAACCCACCCACAACTTCACGAAGTAAAATGACGGTGGCCGCTGGCCAAGCCTCTGCTATCTCCATAATTTAGTTGGAAATCTCAACGACCAGCTCAACCTCGACCGGTGAATCCATCGGCAGGACGGCGACGCCTACCGCGGATCTCGCATGCACACCTGCATCACCAAAAGCTTCACCAAGTAACTTACTCGCACCGTTCATGACGAACGGTTGGCCGGTAAAATCAGGGGCACTAGCGACGAAACCGACAACTTTGACAACGCGAACGACACGGTCAAGATCATCAATCACAGATTTCACGGCAGCGATCGCATTTAGTGCGCATTGCCGCGCCAACTCTGCCGCATCCTCTTGGCTAACTTCGGCACCGACTTTGCCGGTTCTAAGAAGTTTACCGTCAACGAACGGTAGCTGACCCGAGGTGAAAACATAACTACCGGTGACCACGGCTGGCACATATGCGGCTACCGGCGCCGGGGCCTCGGGCACTGCCAAGCCAAGGGCCGCTAAACGTTGCTCAACACTTGATCGTGCGCCCATCACGGACTCCTTTGAGATTAGGCGAGCGGACGTTTTAGGTAGGCGACCATATTCTCCGGATTAGGCCCGGGCACCACCTGCACGAGCTCCCAGCCATCTTGACCCCAAGTATCGAGTATCTGTTTTGTCACATGAACTAGCAAAGGTACGGTCACGTACTCCCATTTGGTCATACCGCAGAGTAGTACTCGTCCTAGAAGTGGGCGAGGCCGCCGGCTGCACTTAGACTGGTGAAGTGAAGGACATCATGTGGCCTGGCGTGGCCTTGCACGTGGTTTCCGGTAAAGGTGGCACCGGTAAAACAACTGTTGCCGCGGCTTTAGCTCTAGCCCTTGCCCATCAAGGTAAGCGCACCTTGCTGATGGAAGTCGAAGACCGCCAAGGCATCGCGCAACTATTCGACACCCCTCCATTGCCCTACGAGGAACGTAAAATCGCGGTAGCACCCGGCGGCGGTGAGGTTTGGGCGCTAGCAATAAATGCCCAAGAAGCACTGCTTGACTACCTTGACATCTTTTATAACTTGCGTCGAGCCGGATCAGTATTGCGGCGGATGGGCGCAATTGATTTCGCGACCACCATCGCCCCCGGCTTGCGTGACGTGCTCTTAACCGGCAAAGCGTGTGAGGTCGTGCGACGAATCGACAAGCGGGCGCCCAACGCCTACAGCGCCATCGTGCTCGATGCGCCACCAACCGGCCGCATCGCTCGATTTCTAAACGTGAACTCCGAGGTTTCGGGCTTAGCAAAAGTCGGGCCTATCCGAAATCACGCAGATTTAGTGATGAGCGTTATCTCTTCGCCGCGCACCGCGGTTCACCTTGTCACGTTGCTGGAAGAGATGCCGGTTCAAGAGACCGCTGATGGAGTAGCCGAACTACGCGCTGCGCATTTGCCAGTGGGCGGCATCTTCGTCAACATGACTCGGCAACCGATGCTCACGGGCGAGCAACTTCAGGAGGCACGAAGTGGCACCTTGCCCGCAGAAAGTATCGAGCAGTGCCTAAATGAAGCGGGTCTCGGCGATAGTGGCGGCGCCATTGTTTCGACCCTATTGCGTGAGGCCAATGATCATGCCCTGCGCGTCGACCTCGAAGCCCGCGAGAGTGAGCGCATCGTTGAGCTCGGGCTCCCGACCTTCTTTTTGCCGCTTATTTCCGAGGGCATTGACCTAGGTGGGCTTTATGAACTTGCCAACTTGCTCCGCGAAGCTGGTGTTCGTTGAAACTCAACGCGCCAGTACTTGAAATTGATGCACTACTTGGCGATATGTCGATCACCATCATCGTTTGCACCGGGGCCGGCGGGGTCGGCAAGACCACCACGGCAGCAGCACTTGCGCTCCGAGCAGCTGAGCAGGGCCGCGATGTTTGTGTTTTGACTATCGATCCAGCCAAGCGCCTCGCGCAAGCAATGGGCTTAAGTATTCTCGACAACACCCCGCGCCGGGTTGAAGGTGTTTGCGGGCCCGATGGCAAAG
>CAMDKJ010000204.1 GCA_945900705.1 Bifidobacterium breve
CATGATCGCGCCCTGGGCTAGGCGCCTGGCTGCCACCAAGAAGCCCGTATGCCCACTCATACGGTGGTCGGGGCGTACCGACAGGCCATCTAGGTGCCACGTTCGGACCAGCGACTCCTCGGCCCGTGGCTCGGTCCAGTCGCCGGCCAATCTCATGGTTTCAACGAGTTTGGACAGTTGCGTAGCAGTTGCGACGTAACCCACTAATACGCCACCTGGTTCTAGCGCTGCGGCGGCCACCGGCAGGCAGTCCCACGGCGCCAGCATGTCGAGAACTACCGCGTCTAGGCCGGTGACATTGAGATTGTCTTCAAGGTCGCCCACGGTTAACCGCCAACAAGTTGGCAGGCCGCCAAACCAAGTGGCGACATTTCGAGTAGCGACCTCCGCAAAATCTGCGCGACGTTCAAAACTATGGACTTGGCCGCTGTCGCCGACAGCGCGCAAAAGCGAACAGGTAAGGGCACCTGAACCAACTCCGGCCTCGGCCACCGACATGCCAGGACCGAGTCCGGCTAAACCGATTATTCGCGCCGAGTCCTTTGGATAAATTACCGCGGCACCCCGCGGCATACTCAGCACGAAGTCATCGAGAAGTGGCCTTAGGGCTAAATACTCGGTACTTCCGGAGTTCGAAATTACCGACCCTTGAGCCAGACCGATGAGTTCATCGTGCTCGATAGCACCGCGGTGGCTATGAAAGGATTTACCGGGCACCAAAGTGATCGTATGCATCCGCCCCTTTGGGTCGGTCAACTGCACGAGATCGCCAGCGATAAATGGTCCGCTACGGGCGCTATTGGTTACCGAGACCGGCTCGGTTGAAAACGGTGCGTGGGCGCGTGCCATTCGTCGAACACTAGTAGGTGCTCCTGGGCCTAGGCTGCGGCCATGACGCAAATAGAGGCGGCCGGTACACTCGCCGACTACCCCACCTCGCTTTCGCCCTCGCGCGCAGGTGACTTCATGACCTGCCCATTGCTCTTTAGATTTCGATCAATTGACCTATTGCCGCAAGAGCCCTCGCCGGCCGCGTTGCGCGGCACCATGGTGCATCGGGCCCTGGAGTTGCTATTTGACCTACCGGTGCAAGAACGCACGGTCGCGGCAGCAACGAAATTACTGCAACGATCATGGGAGGAGCTTTTACTCGCCGAGCCTGCTTCCGCGGCTGTACTTCGAGCTGAGTTGTCCATAGCGGAGGATGCACCTTCGACACTGGTCGCCGCAGCGGTAATCGCACCAGCGGCCACCTTCATTGATAGTTATTTTGGCTTGGAGAACCCGCAACGCCTCGAACCCCATGAACGCGAGTTCGGGATCTCGGTCGAGATCACCGACAATTTCACCATCCGAGGCTTTATTGATCGGGTTGATCGCACCCCGGCTGGTGACATTCGAATCGTAGATTACAAAACCGGTCGGGCCCCGAGTGCACGGTATGAGGACAAGGCGATGTTCCAAATGCGCTTTTACGCCTTGGCCTGGTGGCGCCTTACCGGTGTCGTCCCAAAGATGTTGCAATTGGTCTATTTGGGAAGCAAAAGTCTACTCCGCTACGAGCCAACCGAAAGTGATCTGGAAGCCACCGAAGCGAAGATCCTCGCCTTGCGGGCGGCGATCAATTCAGCTGCAACCAGTGGTGTCTTCGCACCCACCACTTCGAAACTATGTGACTGGTGCAGCTATCGAAAACTGTGCCCGGCTTGGGGAGGGACTCCCCCGGTGCTCCCGCCGGTAAGTTCATGGGCCGTGATTCCCGTCCGCGGGGGGCTCGCGAAGTAGATCAGTTCGTGGTCGCAAGCTTCCAAAGACTTTCAAAACTGTGACCAGCAAGGCTCTTAATCCGGCTGGCTGCGGCTAAATCGGCCAAGGGCGCTAGGTGCTCGATAGCGATAACGTGGCAGCCCGCCGCAATTGCAGCAAGTACCCCGGTTGGGGAATCCTCAACCGCTAGGCAGGCACTTGGTGTTGCCCCGAGCCGCGTGGCCGCAGTTTGGAATGGCTCTGGATGCGGCTTCGGTTTGCCTACCTCATCACCTACGACAAGCACGCCGAAAGGGTCATATCCAAGATCGGCAATGATGCCACGGTGTGCGCCCTCGACTATGGCGCGCGGTGAATTAGTGACAAGTGCAAGGGGTAAATTCAAAGTGCGAGCGCTCGCAACCAAATCGCGGGCACCGGGCATCCACGGGATGTCACCGCGTCCATATTGCTCGAGTACTTGAGCCATCAGATAATCCTCAACCCATGAGCTATCAAATTGTTCGGCCGCACTCGCGCCCAACTTTGAGCGCATATGTGCAACAACTCGAACGACGGGGCCACCGAGGCAATGCTCTTGATCGGACTGGTCCCAGTCACATCCCATGAATTGCATAGTGTTGGTCTCGGCGATTAACCAAAGAGGCTCGGAATCGAGCAGGGTGCCGTCCATATCGAAAAGCACCGCACTAGGTGCCTCAGGTGGCATTGAAATATTTGGCCTCTGGATGGTGCACGATGATTGCACTCGTTGACTGCTCGGGATGTAGTTGGAACTCCTCTGAAAGCTCAACGCCAATGCGAGCTGGATCCAAAAGCTTCACTATCTCCGTCTGTTGCTCCAGATCGGGGCAGGCGGGATACCCAAATGAGTACCTCGAACCGCGATAGCCCTGCTTAGAGATCAGCGCATCCATATCCGGGTTGTCTTCGGCTGAGAGGCTAAGTTCTTCGCGAATGCGCGCATGCCAAAATTCAGCAAGTGCCTCGGTTAACTGCACCGACAGGCCATGTAGCTCAAGGTAGTCGCGATAGGCGTCAGCGGCAAAGAGTTTACCGGTGGCATTTGATGCTGCTTGGCCCATGGTCACCACATGAAATGCGACGACGTCGAGCTGGCCCGAAGCTTGATCGCAGAAGAAATCCGAAAGGCAAAGATGACGATCTCGCCGCTGCCTGGGGAAGGTGAAACGGACCCGCTCCTTGCCCTCGTCAGGGCCTTCGTGCCAAACCACAACTAGGTCATCACCTTCGGCGTAACACGGAAAGTATCCATAGACAACAGCCGGCTCAATCATCGCTTCGGTTGGAATACGATCAAGCCAGTAGCGAAGCCGCGGTAAACCTTCGCTCTCAGCGAGTTCGGCATACGACGGACCATCACCGCGACTGGCTTTCAGCCCCCACTGGCCGAGAAAAAGCGCACGTTCATCTAGATACGGGGTGTAGTCGGAGAGTGAAATCCCG
>CAMDKJ010000205.1 GCA_945900705.1 Bifidobacterium breve
CGGCGAGCGCCCGGTTCGGTTACTTCTTCATCATGGCTCTCCAGCTCAATGCACCAGGCTGGGCACTCGCGTACGCAGATCATGCACGAGGTGCATGCCGATGCGGTGAGAGCGATGACACCGTGCGCCTGCGCTGGGATCCCAATAGCGTTTGTCATACCTGAAGCCAATCTTCGGTCACTCCGATTGGCTGCTGCTTACGATGCGATGGCTGGCCCGGCCACGGCTTCAGCATTCGGGCGGCGAGCACCGTTGACTTAAGCATGGGCGGTGAACCAAGTAGTGAGCGCCTTAGCAGCGGGCGCTCATCTACTAGCCCCACAAAATAAATCCCAAACATTTCAGCAGTTTCGCGCTCATGCCAAACCGCGCCCCGATAGGTACTGGCAATGCTGGTGATCTCGCTTGGATTCGGGTCAATCAAGGTTGCCAATAATTGTGACTGCTTGTTCTCGGGGTTTACTACTCGGGCAATAACTTCGAGTTGGCTATCACGTTCATACGCCGTCAGGAAATCAAAGAACTGAAAACCACGCGCTAGCAAATCACGAAATTCATCGGCCCAAAGTGCCGTATCAATATTGCGCATTAGTTGACCGTGATTTCGTCGCGCAATTGACGCAGACCCGCGATTAGTGCCTCGGGCCGCGGCGGGCAACCGGGGATATATACCGAAACCGGCACCAGCTGATCCACCCCCTTTGTGACACTCGGGGCGTCCCAATATGGACCACCGGTATTGGCACAGGCACCGAACGAGACCGCCGCTTTGGGTTCGGGGAGTTGCTCCCACGCGCGCAACACCGCCGGTGCCAGTGCATCGGTGACCGTGCCCGAGATGAGCAAGATCGTGGTGCCATGGTCTGGGCTCGGCACGGTTGCACTGTCGACGAGCAACCCGGTGGTGATCGCCGAACCCACCTCGAGGGAGCAGCAAGCCAGCCCGATATCAAGGATCTGGACTCGCAGGCTGGGATCAGCGGCCACCACATAGGTGCGCGGGCTCGAGGGCTGGTAGCCGGTCGGGGGCGGGTTCATAGGGTCGAGGGTATTGCCGGAGCCCACGGAAGTGACAAATACCTCCTTTCGAATCCTCACCCATTCCAACGCCGGACCAACCGGCACGGCACAATAAGGTCACCACTCGGGCCGCTGGACGTAGGAGAAGCCACGTGAGCAAGCAGGTTGTCCAACTCAACAGGGTCGTAATCCGCTTTGCCGGTGACTCCGGCGATGGCATGCAATTGACCGGTGACCGGTTCACCTCCGAAACCGCCGGGATGGGCAATGACCTTTCGACCCTCCCTGACTTCCCCGCTGAGATTCGGGCACCTGCCGGAACTTTGCCGGGCGTCTCGGCCTTCCAGTTGCACTTCGCCGACCACGACATCATGACCCCTGGCGACTCCCCCAATGTGCTGGTGGCAATGAATCCGGCGGCGCTCAAAGCCAATCTTCACGATGTGCCGCGCGGTGCCGACATCATTGTCAACACCGATGAATTCACCAAGCGCAATTTAGTTAAAGTCGGCTACGAAAGTAATCCGATTGAAGACGGTTCACTCGATCAGTTCAAAGTGCACCCGATTGCGCTGACTTCGATGACGGTCGAAGCCCTGAAAGAATTCGAAATTTCTAAAAAAGAGGCCGAGCGGGCGAAGAATATGTTTGCCCTCGGCCTACTTTGCTGGCTCTACCACCGGCCCACCGAAGGTACAGCCGAATTCTTGAAAGCAAAGTTCGGCAAGAATCCGGAAATCATGAAGGCCAATCTGCGGGCTTTCGAGGCTGGCTGGTCATACGGCGAGACCACCGAAGAGTTCTCGATTCAATACGAGATCAACCCAGCGCCGATGAAAACCGGCACCTACCGAAATATGTCCGGGAATTTAGCCCTTTCCTACGGCTTGATCGCCGCCTCGAAGTTATCCGGCCTCAGCTTGTTCCTAGGCTCCTACCCGATCACGCCCGCTTCTGACATCTTGCATGAGCTAAGTCGGCACAAACGCTTTGGCGTCATGACTTTTCAAGCCGAAGACGAAATTGCCGGTGTTGGTGCCGCAATTGGCGCCTCATATGGCGGGGCGCTAGGTGTAACAACTACGTCCGGACCAGGCATAGCCTTGAAGTCTGAGGCTATCGGGCTGGCCGTCTCACTCGAGTTACCGCTACTTGTAGTTGACGTGCAACGTGGTGGCCCGTCAACGGGGCTGCCAACAAAAACTGAGCAGTCCGATCTCCTGCAGGCCATGTTTGGGCGCAATGGCGAAGCTCCGGTGCCCATTGTCGCTCCGCAGTCACCATCTGACTGCTTCTTCGCAGCAATCGAAGCCGCAAGAATCGCCATCACGTACCGCACGCCGGTGTTCTTGCTTTCAGATGGCTATCTCGCCAATGGATCTGAACCCTGGTGCGTCCCCGACGTCAGCCTGCTGGCCAAGATCGACCCCAACTTCGCCACCGAACTCAACCATGAAACCGCTGACGGCACCATGGAGTTCTGGCCATATCTTCGTGACCCCGAAACCCTTGCCCGTCCGTGGGCGATACCCGGGACCGCGGGCCTCGAGCATCGAATTGGCGGCATCGAGAAAGCCGATGGCGCCGGCACCATCTCATACGACGCCGATAATCACGACAAGATGGTGCGGCTACGCCAAGCAAAAGTTGATGCCATTGCGCGCACGATCCCTGAACTCGTGGTCGACGACCCCGACGGGGATGCCCGAGTTTTGATTATGGGCTGGGGGTCAACATACGGGCCGATCGGTGCCGCTTGCCGTTTGGTGCGTGCTGAAGGCAAGTCGGTGGCCCAGATTCACCTGCGACATGTCAACCCCTTCCCGTCGAATCTTGAGACGATCCTAAAGAGCTACGACCGAGTAATCCTGCCCGAAATGAATCTAGGCCAACTTTCGATGCTGCTACGGGCCAAGTATCTAGTCGACATCATCGGTTACAACCAGGTAAGAGGCATGCCATTTAAGTCCGATGAACTAGCCACCGTGATCAATGACGTACTCGAGAGCTTGTGAGGAAGACATGACAACTGACGCATTCCCAGCCCTTTCGTTAGTCCCGAAAGCTGAGGCGCTACAGACGGCCAAGGATTTCAAGTCAGACCAAGAGGTGCGTTGGTGCCCAGGGTGTGGTGACTACGCGATCTTGTCGACAGTGCAAAGCTTCCTGCCTGACCTAGGTCTCAAGCGCGAGAATATTGTCTTCGTTTC
>CAMDKJ010000206.1 GCA_945900705.1 Bifidobacterium breve
ATGCCTATGTAACGCACAACCTGGCCTGGCAGCGATACATGGAGGCCGCGGCGAAAGACCCAATTGAGTTCACTTCGCCACAGGCCGACGTAAACGACACTTTCATGGCTGTTGAGCCGGCACTAACCGAGGCCATACCGCAGCCCGCCCTGTTCGACCTAGTGAACCGCGTCGCACAAATCTTTATCGACGGTTACCCAGACCCGGAAGCGACAACTGATGGGCCAACCCAGGATGCGAGTTTTCATTCAGGTGCCTTTGCGAGTTTGCTAGGCCACCAGATCTTCTTGCCAATGTCGTAGGCGAGTGCGGGCACCAGCGTTGATCTAATGATGAAGGTGTCTAGAAGCACACCGATAGCCACCGCGAACCCGATCTCACGCAAGGGCACCAGTGGCAGCACCCCGAGAACCAAGAAAGTTGCTGCCAAAATGATGCCGGCCGAAGTAATAACGCCACCTGTGACAGTAAGCCCCTTGAGGATGCCGGGTCTTGTACCGAGCTTGATGGACTCCTCGCGCACTCTTGTCATTAAGAAGATGTTGTAGTCGACTCCGAGTGCCACTAAGAAGACAAAAGCGAATAGCGGGAACGAGGTATCCGCACCAGCGAACTTGAACACATTATCGAACACGAGTGCGCAAACGCCCAGTGTGGCGAAGTATGAGAGCAGTACCGTGCCAATGAGCAGCACCGGTGCCACGATGGATCGAAGTAGCAGCACTAAGACCAAGAAGATGACGGCGAGTACCACCGGGATGATGATGTTTCTGTCATGCACAGAGGCGATGTCGACGTCTAGTTGTGAGGCGGTTTGACCGCCAACGAGTGCATTTGCCCCGGCGATCGCATGAACGCGATCACGAAGCAGTTGTACGGATTCAGAAGCCACCTGGCTATCTGCGGCGGCACTTAAAGTCACGAGCAGTTGGACTCGATCATTAACGATCATGGGCTCGGCCATTTCAGCCCCGGGTGCACCCGCCGGCATCCCGCTGTAAGGCGCCACAGCCGCCACACCTTCGGTTGCCTGCACGGTCGCCAACACCTCGTCAAGTGCGGAAGTATTTGCCATTACAACTGTGGGAGTGCCGAGGCCACCGGGGTAGTGGTCAGCCAATTTTTCTTGCCCGACAACCGAGTCGGTGCGCTCGACGAAGGACTGTGTGGTGGTGATGCCATCGGCCTTCAGAGTTAATGAGAATCCGGCGAACACCAGCATTACCAGCGCGGTTGCTATCCAGGTTAGGCGTGGGCGACGCCCGACCCCCTTTGCCACCTTGGCCCAAACCCCCGAAAGCCGATCATCAACATCATCATCGGTTGGCACCTTGGGCCAAAAAACCCAACGCCCGGGTGGAAACTTTTGCCGGCTGAACGGCCCCCAGCCCGGGCGGGTTACGCGCAAAATGCCGAAAATGATCCAGCCGATAACGGTGATGCCGGCAAGGGCACCACCGATTGTGACGAAGGGCCCGATTGCGATGTCGGTCACTAGGCTCAAAATGAGCCCGATGATGGTGGGAACCAGGAATGCCAAGATTGGCAACACCACGCTTGGAATGATGAGAAGTGCCGGCAAGAAGGTCAGCATTACTATAAGTGCGGCGACAATGCCTGCAGCACCTACCGGGCCGAGGGATCTGTTCGAATTCAACTCGCTAAGCAGCAAACACATCAACCCGATGATCACCGTTGCACCGCTTGCCACGATTGGTTCGACTACACCCCTAAGGGCTGCCCGCATAGCTGCCGCGTGCTGATCATGGTGATGTAGTTCTTCTCGATATCGCGCCACCAGCAAGAGGGCGTAGTCGGTGCCGGCGCCGAAAACGAGCACCGTCAAAATACCTTGGCTCTGGCCGTTTAGTACGAGTACATCGTTCTTAGCGAGGTAGTACACGATGGCGCTGGCGGTGGATAGTGCGATACCTGCTGCGAGTAATGGGATAAGCCAAAGGAACGGGCTGCGATACACAATGATCAAAATGATCGCGACGACTAAGGCGGTGGCGCCGAGCAAGGTGGTGTCGATAGCTCCGAAAACCTTGATTAGGTCAGCAAGAATCCCGACGGGGCCGGTGGCGTTAATTTGGAGGGCAGGGTAATTAAGGGCCAGCTCGCGAACAGCAGCCGTAATGCCACCGAAGGCAAGTTCTCCAGATTCAAGTTTCTCGCCGCCCTTATCACCGTTGACGGGCACGTTAAGTAGAAAGGCATTTCCGTCTTGCGATGGGAACGGGATGATCGGCGAGGGGTCAAGATAATCGGCAACCGTGCCGCCGCCCTCAACAGGTAAACCTGGTATCGCGGCAGCAACTGCAGCAGCGGTGGCTGCGTCTGCGGCTGACATAGCGGCGCCATCGGGCCGCGTGATCATTACAAGTAGGGGAAAGGAGGTGTTGTCGCTGAAGGCAGCCTGCTCATCGGCTACCAAGGTTGACTCTGCGGATGCGGGCAAGAAAGAGGCGTTGTCGTTCGTTTGCACCTCATTGAGTTTGCCGGCGAGGGGCCCAACCACGCCGCTGATGGCTAGCCAGGCGATCGCAACCAGTACCGCGATCCAGACCGCGCGGCGGCCGGTACTAGGTTTTTTGGGAGTTGGGGTCAACGTATCAATCGAGGCCATGTCCGTATGCTGCCGAATCGGCGCCGATCACGCCAGTCGACTCCCCGAACCGGATATCGTAAATCCGGGGAAACTTAGGAGATGACTTTTATTTTGCCAAAAATAGGGATGAGGGCGGGTGTCTAGGGAAGTTTTGCTGGTGGCCTTGGCCCTAACGATCTTTATGTCGGCACTGCATATCGCTTCGCCGCTCTTGCTGCGAATCCCTAAGCAGTATCAAGATGCCGTGACGTCATTTGCGGGCGGAACGGCAATCGCATACGTGTTCTTACATATTTTGCCGGACTTAGCTGACGGTCAAGTTGCCTTTGTTAATGAAGTTTCAATTGACCTGATACCTGCGCCGCTGATTGCATCGGGAATATTCTTGATAGCCCTGCTCGGCATGCTGGTGTTTTATGGCCTTGAGTCTTGGGTCAGGGTTGACACTGGGCCAACGCAACTTGCATATATAA
>CAMDKJ010000207.1 GCA_945900705.1 Bifidobacterium breve
ACACTCATGTGATCATCTTCATGGCGCCACCCCATCGCAGGTCAAGCCGAGGGTTTCGGGTAATCCGAGCATGATGTTGGCATTTTGCAAAGCTTGACCGGCCGCACCTTTGCCCAAATTATCGATGGCGCTAACCACGATTACTCGACCTGAATGCTCATCAAAAGCAACCTGCAAATGAGCAGCATTTGTGCCAAGAACTGACGCAGTTTGCGGCCACTGGCCGGGTGACAGCAAGTGCACGAATGGCTCTTTTTCGTAGGCCCAGGCCAAAGACTCCCGAATACCGGCTGACGTGACACCTGCAACAGCGGTGCCGCTGCAGGTAGCCAGGATGCCTCGCGACATCGGTGCCAGCATCGGCGTGAACGAAAGTTTTACAAGTTGGCCAGCCGCAGCTGAGAGCGACTGCTCCATCTCGGGGGTGTGTTGGTGCCCGCCACCAACTTTATAAGCCGACATTGAGCCCATGATTTCACTGGCGATGAGGTGTTCGGCTGCTTTACGTCCGGCACCGGAGGTACCCGAAGCCGCGGTGATAACCAGGTCATCGCATTCGATCAGACCATCTACTAACAAAGGAGCGAGTGCCAAAGCAACCGCGGTGGGGAAGCACCCCGGGTTTGCCGTGCGCGAGGCATTTTTAATCTGTTCGCGCACCCCCGGTAACTCCGGCATCCCATAAACCCACGACCCCGCGTAAGGGGCTTCGTAGAACTGCTGCCAAGCAGCGCTATCACGCAACCTGAAATCTGCCCCCAGATCAACAACTTTGCAGGTATCGGGAAGTTGCGCCACCAAAGCCGCCGACTCCCCGTGGGGCAGGGCCAGGAAAACTACGTCAGCCACACCAAGTGCTGAGGCCGTGGTGGGTTCAAATACTCGATCGGCCAATGACACCAATTGCGGGTGCACCTGGCCGATTTGCTGCCCAGCTTTACCCCCGGCCGCGATCGGACCAAGTACGAAATCTGGATGCCCTAGGAGTAAGCGTAAAAGTTCGCCTCCGGCATAGCCCGAGGCACCGGCGACCGAGGCGGTAATCATAAACTTATTATACGCATACGCGCATATTATTCAGTTAGGCGCCCCTGATGACCGCGCCGCAGTCAAGCCCGGCCCGGTTAATAGCCCCCTGGCGGGCCGCAGCGGTCTCGGCCGCCGACAAAGTGCGGTCCGGGGCGCGAAAGCGCAGTGCAAAAGCCAGCGAACAGTGCCCATCGGGCACCTGCGGGCCG
This sequence comes from Bifidobacterium breve, assembly GCA_945900705.1. Lineage (GTDB taxonomy): Bacteria > Actinomycetota > Actinomycetes > S36-B12 > S36-B12. The sequence goes on from CAMDKJ010000207.1 coordinate 1,239, forward strand.
CTATAGATATCAAAAAGCCGAATTGATTCGAGGAGATCACCGGCCCCAGCGCGCAAGGCCTTCGTTACCGCAGCAACGGTCACCGAGTCTGCAACAACCACCGCAAGATCTTCTTTGGCTACCGGGTGCGCACTCACCGCGGGAGCGGGCCGCACCGCGGGAGCCGCAGCGATAAGGGCATCCAGGTCAAGTTCTAGCGCACTTGAACGCGTCGGCAGCGACCAAGCTTGAATAACCCGCGGATGCAGTTCACCAGCCACCCCAATCGGTTTTCCAGCACAGTTGATCTTGGCGCACCGACCCGGATGGAAGACCAGATCATCACCTTGCTCAATGGTGATTTCGGATCCGATCACCTCAGCAATCACCTGTGCCATCTGGATCGCATCGCTCCAACCATGGTCATGACTTGGCCCCCACCAACCTGCAGCCTCACGCTCCCCCACAAGAACTACGCCCAGGTGCATCGGCTGGCTTGGCAGTAATCCATTTAATGCGGCCCACTCATCGGCGCCAGGCCGCTCCAGGACACTGGGCCTAGGCACTGCGCCAACACTTTCACCTTGGAAAACTGAGCCCAATTCAAATAGAGATACGCCACTGCTTCCGCGGCCGATGTTGCGGCGCGCCGTGGAAAGCAGCCCGGGAAGTAGTGAAGCGCGAAGGTATGGCTGCTCGTCAGATAGTGGGTTTGCTAAGCGTACTTTTGATCTACGAAGATCTGCTACCGGAAGTTGCAGGTCATCTAGTTCACTATCGCCAACGAAGGGATAGGTCAGGACTTCGACCGCACCGCGGGCCGCCAGAGTCATCCCTATTCGGCGCTTTAGCCGCTGCGAGTTGGATAAACCATGACCGGCCGCCGCGATTGGCAGCGTTGAAGGCAAATTGTCATAGCCCACCAAGCGAACAACTTCCTCGACTAAATCTGCGGGATCGGTGAGGTCAGCACGCCACGGTGGCGCCTGGACTTCCAGTCGATTGCCATTGCTGAGGACTCCACAACCCACCGCCTCGAGCAGTCTGATAACGGTATCTTCTTCGATTGGCATCCCAGCGACCGCCGCCGGCTCGCTGCCTAGCATCGATATCACGACGGGGTCATAAGGTGCTTCCACCGCGGTCATGCCTACGTAATGCCCGCCGCCGAATTCAATTAGCAAGGCTGCTGCCCGAGCTGATGCATACGGGGCAAGTGTTCGGTCAACTCCCCGCTCAAAGCGCCGCGACGCCTCGGACGAAAGTTTGTGGCGTCTTCCCATGCGGGCAACGACTCTGGGCGCAAAGTGTGCCGCTTCGATCACAATATTGGTCGTGTCATCATCAATTTCACTGTCGAGGCCGCCCATCGTCCCGGCTAGCCCAATGATGCCGTCATCGTCCAAAATCACTAAGTCATCTGAGCCAAGTTTTCGGGTGACGTGGTCGAGGGTCTCGAGGGTAGAACCTGGCTCAGCCCAACCTGCGCGCACTGGCCCATTCAATTTATCAAGATCAAATGCATGGAGCGGCTGCCCAAGTTCGAGCATGACGTAGTTAGTGACATCTACCGCGAGTGACACCGGGCGCATACCGCCAGCCGTAAGCCGCTGCTTCATCCACTGCGGTGAAGCCGCTTTGGGGTCGAACCCAACGATAGTTCGCAAAGTGAAAAGGGCGCAGGCCGCGAAATCATCGCTGCCGCATTGCGCGGGAACAGCATCGGGAGCAGGTGCCGGGAGGTCAGCGACACTTAGCCCTGGATCTTGGAAGGGCAGGCCGTATGAAATTGCAAGTTCACGAGCGATACCGCGCAGTGACAAGGCGTATCCGCGGTCGGGGGTCACGGCAATATCGAG
>CAMDKJ010000208.1 GCA_945900705.1 Bifidobacterium breve
GGCATCCCATTTTTCACCAGCGTCTTGAAATCACTGGTTAATGCATGAGCATTGACACCGTAGCCACGGCCAATATTTCACCTGAGCAGTCGCAACCTTTTGCTGAGTTAGGTTTGAAGCACGACGAATACCAGCAGATTCGCGACATCCTTGGGCGCCGGCCCACCTCATCTGAACTTGCCATGTACTCGGTCATGTGGAGTGAGCACTGCTCCTACAAATCATCGAAAGTGCATCTTCGCCAGTTCGGTGAGAAAGCGCCGAAGACAGACGCACTCTTGGTAGGTATTGGTGAAAACGCCGGTGTTGTCGATATCGGTGATGGTTGGGCTGTTACCTTCAAGGTCGAGAGCCACAACCACCCGTCATATGTCGAGCCGTACCAGGGTGCCGCAACCGGCATCGGGGGGATTGTCCGCGACATCATGTCAATGGGTGCGCGCCCGCTCGCGGTCATGGACCCACTTCGTTTTGGTCCGGCCGATGCCCCAGACACCAAGCGGGTGCTACCGGGCATTGTGGCCGGTATCGGCGGTTACGGTAATTGCTTAGGCCTACCAAATATTGGTGGTGAGATCGTCTTTGATGCTTCGTACAGCGGTAACCCGCTAGTAAACGCATTATGTGTTGGGGCAATGAAACATGAAGATATCCACCTTGCCAGTGCAAAAGGTGTCGGAAACTTAGTCGTTCTATACGGGGCCCGCACCGGTGGTGATGGCATCGGCGGTGTTTCAGTTCTCGCCTCAGAAACTTTTAGTGATGGTGGGCCCACGAAGCGACCGAGTGTGCAAGTTGGAGATCCTTTCATGGAGAAGTTGCTCATTGAGGCAACCCTTGAGGTGCTACAGGCTGGGCTTGTTGAAGGAATCCAAGACCTAGGTGGCGCCGGCATCTCATGCGCTACCAGCGAGCTAGCTTCAAATGGCGAAGGTGGCATGCATGTTTGGCTTGATCGCGTGCTTTTGCGCGATGCGACTTTGTCACCCGAAGAGATTTTGATGAGTGAGTCTCAGGAGCGCATGTGCGCAATAGTGCGTCCTGATCGCCTTGTTGAATTCATGGAACGTTGCGCGAAGTGGGAGGTCGAAGCTGTAGTAATCGGTGAGGTAAATGCAACCGGTCGACTAACCGTGGATTGGCGCGGTGAGCGCATTGTCGACGTACCGCCGCGTACCGTCGCCCATGAAGGCCCGGTTTATGAACGGCCCTACCACCGCCCACCTTGGATGGATGCACTTCAAGCCGACACCCCGGATCACCTCGAGCGGCCATCAAGTGCAGAGGAGTTGAAGGCGACCCTCCTCGCAATGGTTGCTGCCCCAAACTTGGCATCTAAGTCTTGGGTCACGTCGCAATATGACCGCTATGTGTTAGGTAACACGGTACTGGCGCAGCCCGAGGATGCGGGCATGATCCGCATCGACGAAGTTACCGGCCTCGGGGTATCCCTTGCAACTGATTGCAATGGGCGTTTCACGAAACTAGATCCATACGCGGGTGCTCAGCTTGCTTTGTCGGAGGCTTACCGAAATGTGGCAGCCTCGGGTGCGAAGCCCCTTGCGGTGACAAACTGTTTGAACTTCGGCTCACCTGAGGATCCAGAAGTAATGTGGCAATTTGCTGAGGCGACCCGGGGGCTCGCAGATGGCTGTTTGCAACTGGGCACTCCGGTTACCGGTGGCAATGTTTCGTTCTATAACCAAACCGGTAATAGGCCGATCCTGCCGACCCCGGTTGTCGGCGTGCTGGGTGTCATCAGCGACGTCGCAAGGCGCACGTCAATCACCTGGGGTGCTGCCGGCGATTACATCTACCTACTCGGGGACACCAAAGATGAGTTCGGTGGCAGTGAGTGGGCTAATCATGTACACGGCCATCTGGGTGGGTTGCCGCCGAAAGTTGATCTTGACCGGGAGCGGGCCTTGGGAGAGGTGTTGGTTGCTGGCTCAATGGATTCAATATTGGTCGCCGCTCATGATGTATCTGACGGTGGGGCCGCGCAGGTCTTAGTTGAAATGGCCTTGCGCGCCGGCACCGGTGCGACCATCGCGGTGCCCGCCACCTTGGACCCATTTGTCTTCATGTTTTCCGAGTCGACGGGGCGGGCGGTAGTCGTCGTGAGGCCAATTGACGCCGGCCGACTGGCCGCGTTATGTGAGAAAAAAGGGGTGCCGCTAACTGCGATCGGTGCCGTCGCGAATGACGACAACTTGGTTTTCGCTGACCTGTTCACGGTCCCACTTGGCGATCTAAGGCGTGAGCACGAACGCACCCTGCCCGAGCTTTTCGGCTAACGAGATGGCCGCTCCCCCTAATTCAATCGCCGAAGTGCTGGAGATGTTTGCGCGCGGGGAGCAGCCGGCGGCGGCGGCGGTCAAGGCCGCGGTTAAAGACTCGTTGGCCGCCTTGATCCAAGTTGCACCCGGGCGCAGTGTCGAGGTGCGAATTCCGCCATATGCCGCGGTGCAAGCGATACCTGGTCGCACCCACCGACGCGGTACCCCATCTGCGGTTGTCGAGACAGATGCACGAACTTGGTTGGAGTTATGTGTTGGGAGGACAAATTGGGCGGAGGCCACCAACTTGGTCCGGGCCAGTGGAGAGCGGTCGGATTTGTCACCGTGGCTACCCCTATTCGATGAATAAGGCTGACCCTCGAATAGTTGCGCGCCCACGGGCGGAGCAGGCATGAAAATCGCGTAGGCTGGAGTCGTGGCCCGCGGTGATGGACTCCTTTCACATGATCTCCTCCCGGGTGAAAAGGGACCCCAAGACGCTTGTGGTGTATTCGGTGTTTGGGCACCCGGTGATGAAGTTGCCAAGCTCACCTACTTCGGACTTTATGCATTGCAGCACCGGGGCCAAGAGTCAGCGGGCATGGCGGTCAGTGATGGCAGCCAGATCCTCGTATACAAAGACATGGGGCTGGTGTCCCAAGTTTTCACCGAGGCGAATCTTGAATCATTGCGCGGGCACGTAGCCATCGGCCACACACGTTATTCAACAACCGGTGCCAGTATTTGGGAGAACGCGCAACCAACATTTCGTGCTACAGCAACCGGGCATCT
>CAMDKJ010000209.1 GCA_945900705.1 Bifidobacterium breve
GGAAGACCAAAACCTTCAAATCTTGATGGAAAGACGCACATCAATGCGTTGCCATAGGCCCCCGACATCGCGGTGTCTTTGAGTGATATCTGAATCACTCGATCAGCTATCCCAAGTTCTTGCTGTTGCGCCCGTTCGGCACGCGTAAACGCCCCACCGCCCGTAAACACCAGTGCGACCCCGTCAGCCTTTTTACGCATGGCAGCAAATGCACTAAGCAGCACATTCGCGTCCTTGTACTGACCCCTATTGCCAACAAAGAGTAGGTAGCGATCTGGTAACCCAGGCACCCGCTGACCACCCGGCCGAAATATCGGATCAACCCCGTGATGCACCACCGAGATAGGCGCTTTGACGTCGCCGTAAACCCGCAGCATGTCATTGCGAGTTGCTTCGGAGACGCAGATCACGTGATCTGCCGACATCACATAGCGCTTCTTTAAGGTGATGAAGTCAAGTCGACGCCGACTCTTGGGGAGTAATTCGGGGATCATGTCGTGCACCGTGACCACCCGGCGGGCCTTGGGATACCCGGCTAGGCCATGAGGCAGGTAGAAGGTGTTGTGAATTACATCCACACTTGTGCGTGGCCTCATGCGCACGAAGTAGCGGGCTAGGGCTGCCATGGTGGACCCGGCGTCACTGACCTTCAGTTGATCCCGCAGGTAAGGGTCATCTAGCAGATACCGATTGACTACCGGGGCATCGAGCGGCAGCAGTTCGACCTCAAGGGAGCCCTCGCGAAGGAACTGCTTAGACAATTCAGCGAAGAGCCGGGAGATCCCGCCATAGTGCTGAGCCGCGAAGATCTGCTCATCGAAGGCTAGCCGCACCCACAGAGTCTATGGTTGAGCGTCATGCAAGCACCTGCCGCCGGCTTCGTGGAGCGCCTCCTCGTCTACCCGAGGAGTGGCTATACCAATCGCCTACAGGCGATCGCCAGCGCGGCGATCTTGGCTCGCCAGCTAAAAGCTAAGTTCCAGATCTGCTGGGAACCCCAAGAAGTTGTGCCGGGCGGCGCGCTCGAGACTTTTACGCCTGAATTTTGCGATGAGTTCGTCCTTGACGCCGATCAAGTGCACAGAGATTATGGCTTTCGAAGCCAAGACCTGCCTAGGTATCTCAATGTTGATCCCACTCGACGCCTGGTGGTGCTTGCCGGCCATGACCGCGGGGAGCAGGTATTCATGTCTGAACTCCCGGCCGCACTTACCGACCCGTGCATTCCAACAACCTTGGTCATAATCGCTGGTGGCCAATTCTTCATGCCTGCGGCAGGAGTGCCTGATCGTGAATGGCTTGAGGAGTTCCGAAATCTTCGCTGCTCCTACTATCGCGAATTGCCATTGAACTCCGCGATTGAAGACAGCGCCAGCAACTCGCTCGCCGGCCGCGAGCCCTTCCTCGGGCTACATCTTCGATACTCAGATAGAGCTCATCAAGCACCACTTGAAGCTGCAATACGTAGGGCGTTAATTGAAATCCGCGATGCATCCGGCCTAACTAACATCTTCATCGCAAGTGACACCAATAAAGCTCGTACTAAATGGGTTGCCGAATGTAAAAGCCTCGGCCTGCAGCCTTGGTTCATCGAGCAAGATGCCTGGGACCGCTCTAAAGCTGGCAGTGGTCACGCGGCACTTGTTGACTGGCGGGTACTCGGTCATTCACAGAGCTTGGTCTACTTCAGTGAATCAACATTCGCGATCGAGGCAGCCGTTGCCGCCGGCGCATACGAAAGATCCATCGCATTGGCGCCACATCCTCGACAAGCCGCCGCCGTGAAAAGTCGTGAACTTATACGCGCGGCTGTTACTTATCCGAAGCGACATGGCTGGTTCAGTTCGCGGTGAGACCATCTTGTAAAGACTGCCCGCGCTGATGAATCTCGCCCGGGTTTTGCCCCGCGCACAGCGGATAAACATCCCAGCACTGATCAGAAGGCACCGGGATAAAGATAACTAACCCGCCTGGCAACTCTTGCTGTTTGGTTTCGGGCACCGGGATTGGTGTCACTTGATAGCTGATTTGCACCGGGCCGAGGGTAAATGCGCGGTCTTTAGTCCAAGTGGTGTCGAGCCTGGCTACGACGCAGTAACCGATCAGGATTACTAATACGGTGGTTAGGCCAATGGTCAAAACGGGCGCGATAGTGCGACCGATTGATTGGCTTTGGGCGAGTGAGTAAAGGGCCCAACCCAATGGGATTACGCATAGGCTGAAAAGTGGCCCCCAGGCAAAACGAAATGACGGCGGGGAAGCAAAGAACCAAACCAAAACTGTGACAACACTCGGCACCATGGCCAGCAGCAGGCCGCGCCACCGCACCGCGTGGCTCAACCGAACTGCCGCGATTAGGCAAATGATTGCGACTACTAGCAGTAGTGCCAATTCAAAAGGCTCCCACTGGCTGGGCAGCCGGCCAAACCAACCGGGGATCCAAGCCCAGTTCTCAGCAGCCTCCCAAAGATTGGCCGGGTCACGGGCGGCCCCGAGGGTTGCGGTGCGGGCCCAAACAGGATCCGGGGCTGACCAGTCGACGGTGAATCTGAAAATCGACAGCGGGTACTGGAGCCAGCCGCTGAGCAGGTAGTCGCGGGCGCTTTGCACGAGAGCTAGTGCGATGCCACCCAGTGCCACCAACAACCAAAGGGGTTTATTTGCCGGGCCACTTTCATTACTTGTTCTGCGTAAACGAAAGGCAAAGAAGATAATGATCGCAATCATTGCGAAATAAAATGCCACCATCGTCGGGCGCAGCGAGATAAGGAGCAGCCCGATCACTAGAGCAACCGCGGCATCACCTTGCCAGGCTTTCTTACCCGTGAGCGCATCGGCGAAGTAGCTCACGGCGACCAAGGTCAAAATGAGTACCGACGAATCCGATGTCGGACTAATCACCCAGTAATCCGATAACGCAATAAGTGGCACCCATGACGCGGCGAACCCGACAAGGAGCACGAACGTGCCAACTGAATATTTACGCTGTAACAGGCGCAGGGCCAGGTCGGTTGCCATGAGAATCATGAGCAGGCCGTTGATCAACCGATAACCGTCACCATCCCATGG
>CAMDKJ010000210.1 GCA_945900705.1 Bifidobacterium breve
CACCGCCCATCGCTGCACCGTTGATATACGCAAACGACGGTACCGTCAATTCGCCAAAGCGCCGAAATACCTGGTGCCCCAGTTCGGTGATGCTGCGTGCGGTCTCGAGGCTGTCGATGAGATCTGCTCCACTCAGATCGGCGCCTACCGCAAAAATAAATGGCTTACCGGTGATGGCCACCGCGGCAATATTTTGAGTGAGCGCGATTTCAGCTAATGCGGCATCCAAGGAAGCTAATCCGCGCGGGCCAAATGTTGACGGGCGAGTGTGGTCTTGGTCATTATCAAGGGTGATGAGGGCGAGCTTGCCGGCACCCAGCGGCAATTCGAGTATGCGCAATTTTGCGTGAGTTACTACCTCGTCTACAAAAACCGAGGAGATTTTTGTTACCGCACTTTCGTTACTCACGCCGGGCTCCCTTGGCTGGCCAAATTCTCCCAAATTATGGTTCCGCCCATCCCAAGACCGATACACATCGTGGTGATGCCGTACCGGGCCGACGGAGTGTTTTCAAAATCCTTAGCCAGATAATTCATCAGGCGGATGCCGCTAGCTGCGAGGGGATGGCCAACCGCAATGGCGCCGCCGAGCGGGTTGACTCGCGGGTCGTCATCGGCGATCTGGAAATGATCCAAGAACGCGAGTACCTGAACCGCGAAGGCCTCGTTAATTTCGAAAATGTCGATATCGGAGATCGTTAAACCGGCGCGGTCAAGTGCCTTTTGGGTACTCGGTACCGGGCCAACTCCCATTACCTCGGGCTCCACCCCGGCAAAAGCAAAGCCGACCATGCGCATCTTTTTTATTAGGCCAAGTTCATCGGCGGTGGCTTCACTTGCGAGCAGGCACGCCGTAGCCCCGTCGGTTAACCCAGAACTGTTTCCGGCGGTAACGCGTCCGTGGGAGCGGAAAGGAGTCTTGAGAGTGGCTAGGCCTTCGATCGTGGTACCCGGGCGCGGGCATTCGTCAACACTTACCAAATCCCAGCCTAAATCCGCATTTCGTACCGCGACGGGGACAATCTCTGGTTGTAACAATTGATTTGCGTACGCCTTTGCTGTTTTTTCTTGGGAGGCTACCGCGAACGCATCGGCCCGAGCTCTAGTTAGCTGCCCAAAACGGTCATGCAGATTCTCAGCGGTCTTTCCCATTTGCAGCGCCTCAGGGTCAACCAACCGCTCGGCCAAAAATCTCGGATTTGGGTCAACACCTTCACCCATCGGGTGTCGACCCATGTGCTCGACGCCACCGGCGAGAGCGACGTCATAGGCCCCGGCCATGATGGCCGCGGATAAAGTCGTAACCGCGGTAAGTGCGCCAGCGCACATTCGGTCAATCGAATAACCGGGTACTGATACCGGCAGGCCGGCCAAGATGGCGGCGGCGCGCCCAAGGGTTAGCCCTTGGTCACCGATCTGCGTGGTAGCGGCGACCGCTACGTCATCAATGCGCGCCGGGGGCAGGCTCGGATTGCGTCTAAGTAACTCCCGGAAAGTTTTAACAACTAGGTCGTCAGCTCTGGCTCCACCTAGTGCGCTACCAGCTTTACCGAAAGGGGTGCGAACTCCATCGACATAAACAACCTGCTGGGTCAGTTGCGGGCCTTGCCGGGTTGAACTCACGGGTACTCCTCGAGTTGGATAACCCGATATTACCCGCCGGTAACCTGCGGATGCACCTTGGCGGCAAGGGCGCTCTGCAATGTTGATCCGGCCAATTCGATTTGCCAAGTTCGGGCGCCACCGGCTTGCAACTGATCGGCCAGTAGCGCCGGTGCGATCGGGGGAGTCCAGCAAACCCGGCGCACGAGTTCAGGGCTGAGGAGATTTTCAACGGGCACCTGCACCTGCTCGGAAATCTTCTTCAAGCCCGCGCGGGCCGCCTCTAGGCGGGCAAATGCTTCTGGGTCCCGCTCCGCCCAGGCCCGCGGTGCTGGGGGTCCGGTACTTGGTAGCGAGGCTACCGGCAATTCGGCCTGGGGAAGTGCCAAGGCGGCACTGATCGCGGCCCACCAAGTTGCTCGGCGGCGGGTTTGACCACGACCACTGAACTCCTTGATCTCACCGAGGGCATCGGCGGTTGTCGGCAATATCGTCGCGGCCGCGGCAATCGCTGCATCGGGCAAGATCCGCCCCGGTGCGATGTCCTCGCGTTGCGCCACGGTGTCACGTGCCACCCAAAGTGCCCGCACCACGGCAAGTGCTCTGGGTTTTCGAATCTTATGTATTCCAGAGGTGCGGCGCCATGGGTCATCGCCGCGATCACGCGGGGTAAATGTCAGCAGCGCGTCAAATTCCTCTAGAGCCCAATAAAGTTTGCCTTCGCGCTCAAGTTCGGCGTACATCACCTCGCGAAGCTCAGCCAGCAATTCGACGTCCAGTGCGGCATACAGCAACTGCGCCGAACTCAGCGGGCGTATAGACCAATCCGCGGCGCCGTGGCCCTTCTCCAAATGCTCACCAAGTTCGCTAGCAACGAGCAGGCCGAGACTGACGCGTTCACGGCCGAGCAGTCTGCCCGCTAGTTCAGTGTCGAAAAGTCTCGAGGGGCGTAGGCCCACTTCTGCCAGGCACGCCAGATCTTGGGTGGCCGCATGCAATATCCATTCGACACCTTCGGTGGCCGCCTGGATTTCTGATAGATCCGGGAGTGAAATCGGATCAATAAGGGCGGTGCCCGCGCCCGCGCGGCGCAGTTGCACCAGATAAGCCCGCTGGCTGTATTTAAAACCCGAGGCGCGTTCGGCGTCTAATGCGAGGGGGCCGCTGCCCTCACGTAAACGTTCCGCATAAGCCTTAAGTGCAACCACGTCGGTGATGACATCAGGTACGGGTTCACGAGGGGTGAAGGGGGTAGGCACTGGAGCACCAGCATCCGAGTCGGTCAACTCAGGCTCATCATTCAACGCAAATTCGCTCCTGGGCTTGATGGTGCTCAACCGCGTTTGCGTCTGCGGGGTGCAATGACTTGGGTGATGCCATTTGGCATCGGCATCAGGCCACCGGCGTGTGCTAAGAGCTCAATCCAAGCTCCGACATGACGATCCAT
>CAMDKJ010000211.1 GCA_945900705.1 Bifidobacterium breve
AATGCGTTGGCGCGCTGCAGCCGCCGCTGATAATCACGGTAGGCCTCAGCGAGGGTTTGCTCCATGTGATTACTTGCCTGGCGGGCAAACTGCTCGTAATCAATGAGCTCATTCTTCAGGTTCGACACCTGCGCCAAGAAAGCCCTGGGGCTGTAGCGCTTGGGGTCTAGATCCAATTCGCGAATCACCATCGTCATGAGGCGCAAGGAGTCGGCTTGATCGTAGATGGTAAAAGTGCGGCTGACTCCAAGCCGACCTGCTTCAATTCGCAGAATTCTCACGCAGGCACTATGAAATGTCGATACCCACATGGCTCGCGAACTTGAGCCGACTATCTCCGCAACTCGATCCTTCATCTCACCGGCAGCCTTATTGGTGAAGGTGATCGCCAAGATTTCGCTGGGTTGCGCGTCGCCGGTAGCGAGCAGATGGGCAATGCGGCGGGTGAGGACCCTGGTCTTGCCCGAACCCGCCCCTGCCACAATCAACAAGGGGGTAACCCGGTGCTCAACGGCAGCCAACTGCGCCGGATTTAGGTCTGAGGTGAGCTCAGCCATCGGCACCGGGTTGGTTGTCACTGCTGCATCGTAGGCAAGGTGCCTGACAACACGCGTCGGCGGCTAGACCTAGTTGCGCCGCCCTGCAGGTCAGCGGTTGGTGCAAACTAGCGGACGTACCCAACGATCGTCGCGTTCGCCGAGGCCGCGACCGATGAAGTAACCAGAATTTGGCCATCGGAGCCCACCGGAGCTAAAACCAGCGCTGCGTAGCGAGTATTTGCCACCACCGGGGCCGATCGGGTTGCCGGTGGTTGCCCGCCGGATGCGTAGACGGTAACCGTGCCGTCCGTCGGACTCTTCTTAGTCTGCACCCGAAGTAGCACCGCCTTGAGCCTCTTGACTCCTGGCAGCCCGAATTGCTTCGAAACCTTGAAACTCTTAGTTTCACCCGCGGTGAACTTGCTCGCGAAGACAAATCTGGGTGACAGCGCAATCGCGGTGCTCGGGGTAGTGCCCGTGCCGTAACCTAGGACTTCGACCCGAAGATTGACCGCCGGTTTTTTTGACGCGGCCAAGCGCACCGCGCCACCGGATACTGGAACTAACATCACAGCTTTATGCATTGTGGCTCGGGGGAAGCGGAACTTCGCCGAAGCGCTTTTATCAGTGCGCCCAATGCGAACAGATCCACCGCTCGTTGCATCTTTACTAGTTATGAAAATTAATGCGGAGGTTGCATCTGCCGGCACCCCGATGAGGTTTACGGTGCGCTCCTCACCAGGCTGCAATGGTCCATCGGTGGTCGACTCGTAGCCAACCATCGAACCCACGGGGAAGAAATCCATCGGCCCGATCTGCGCTGTCGGCGCGGGTGCCACCGGCGCATTATTTGCCGGAGGCTCGGTGCCCGCGCCAGTGCCACCCTTGCTCTTGGTGTAATACCCAACCACGTCAACACTTAAGTCAGTGGCACCCGAAGTGGTGGCAAGGACAATCGTGCCGTCGGATGAGACCGGAAGTGTCGCGGTGCCGGATGCATCGCCGTTCATGATCGTATTCACGACGGTTTGACTGGCATTTTGGCCCGGTGACCACACGCGAACACGCGAGGCGGAATTGGCACCGAGGGCTGAAACATTAATTGTTACACCGGTAACACCGGTTTCCGGTACCCCGCCGATGCCGGTCACTTTCACGTAGATTCGATTACCGTCGCCCGAATACCGATCCTGCAGTAATCGGCAACGGCCCTGATCGCTGACTCCAACGCGGGTATTGAGGGCATTGAACGGGGCGATTGCCACCATCTCGCCCGTTGGTGTGATATCACCCGTGGTCGCACCCGAGGATTGCTCCTTGCAAAATGGGGCGTCGATAGGCGAACCATCCCAAAATGAGCTTGTCGCGGTCGCGCCATCCCACGTTAAGGAAATATGGATGTGGTTTCGATGGCAAACGGTGTCATTACCCTGCTCCGGTTTACTGAAGCAACCCTTAAGTTCAGTCCAGCCGCGATTGATGTCGTAGCCGCGCCAAATGCGGTCATTCCAGCCGATGTACATCACGCCAAGGCGAATAGCGTTTCCGTATGGGGTTCCCAATTGATCGGGGCCGAGTAACCAGTTCAAGAAAGTCTCGGCGTTCGCGCGCTGCTGAGCGTTACGTACGCTGGTCATCCAGTCGAGAGCGCGGCCCTCCTTGTGCTCACTTTGTCCACCAATATCGCAGGCGCGCGGAATCCAAACCGTTTGATCGGCGCCGTAAGTAGCTTTGATTAAATCTGAGAGCCGCTGTGTCCCTGGTTTAGCGATTGGATCACATTGGGCCTGGCCTTCATATTGGGCGCCGACGTCATAAGTTGGCGGTAACGCCACCGGGTAGCCCGGTGCTGCTGCCGGCGGCAAGCCCTGGCCCGGCACGGGGGCCCCGGCCAAGGGGCCGGTCCAACTACTGGGCTGCCAAACACCATCGCCGGCTTGGGCGATCGGAATCCCAATTATCAGTGCCAGCGCGACGAACCCCGCGACGAGGCCGACCCGCGGCGGTCGAGTACCTCGACCCATGGGTCGATCATCAGGCAGGGCACAATGCCCTTTACGGCGGGGAAGCACCCGCCTATCGTGTCATGCGCGTGACAGAAGTGACGAGTGGGACATGGGCAATCCGCAAACAACAGTCGTGTAATTTGCCCCGGAAAGCGGCGAATTCCCCCTATCCGGGGTTAATCAAGGAGAGTCATGCTCGAGAAAGACACCGTGGAGCGGGTCCTGGTCATTACCGCCCACCCTGATGATGTGGATTTTGGGGCTGCCGGAACCATCGCCGGTTGGGTTGAGGAGGGTATTGCGGTCACGTACTGCATCATCACCGACGGTGACGCCGGCGGCGCAGATCCAACAGTTCCACGCGGTGAGATCGCCGGGATCCGGCAAGCCGAACAGCGGGCCGCGGGTGCCGTGCTCGGGGTGAGCGATATCAGATTTCTTGGGTACCGCGATGGCGAACTAACCGTTACCCATGACCTACGGCGCGACCTGAGCCGGG
>CAMDKJ010000212.1 GCA_945900705.1 Bifidobacterium breve
CAATGTTTGCAGCTCTACCCGTGACCGCGCGCCACTTTGTAACCAACTATCCGGCGCACTCCAGCCGCTAAGCCCCCCGGTCAGACCCGACAAGCATTCGCGGGCATCACCGACGACCGCGACCGACACCCGCTTAATGGCATCAAAGCGCGCCGCATTGATCGAGATGAACCGCGCCGTGGGTGAAAATAGGGTCCAGGAACCGGTGGTGAAATCCTGCAGCCGAGTCCCGACGGCGATGATCACATCGGCCTGGGCGCAAAAGGCATTGGTCGCGTCGGCGCCAGTAACCCCAAGTGGCCCGACATAACAAGGGTGGTCGGCAAGTAGTGATGATTTACCCGCGATGGTTTCGACAACGGGAATGCCGTGGGCTGATGCGAAAGTTGCAAGTTCTGCCTCGGCACGTGAGTAGTGCACGCCACCGCCGGCGATGAGCACCGGCCGCCTCGCGGTGGCAAGCAACGCAATCGCAGCGGCCACTTCATCGACATCGGGCCGTGGGCGTGAGATCGCGCGCACTTTCCGCTCGAAGAAGGCTTCCGGATAGTCATATGCGGTGGCGGCTACATCCTGCGGGAGCCCAAGAAATGCCGGACCACACTCACCGGGATCTAGGAGCATCGAAACCACCTGGGGTAGCGCGGTAAGCACCTGGGCCGGATGGGTAATGCGGTCCCAGAATCGGACCACCGGCCGGAAGGCATCATTGACGGATGTCGATGGGGAACCAAAATGTTCAACCTGCTGCAAGACCGGGTCCGGAATCCTTGTGACGAAAGTATCGCCGGAGATGATGAGCATCGGCAATCGATTAGCCATGCCAACAGCCGCTGCAGTTACCAGATTCGTGGCTCCCGGGCCAATTGATGAGGTGCAGACCATTACCTGCTGGCGACGCATCGCTTTTGCGAAGGCCACCGCCGCCAACCCCATACCTTCTTCACTTTGGCCCCGCCAGACCGGCAATTCATCACGATGCATCTCCAGACTATGACCAAGGCTGGTGACATTGCCGTGCCCGAAGATGGCAAAGACCCCGGGAAATAGCGGCACTTCAATACCGTCGACCTGGATACGCTGCGCGATGAGGTATCGGACGATTGCTTCGGAGGTAGTGAAACGATTGTCTACACCTACTGATTTCATCAATACCCCACCTTCAGATCGCGAACGGTCTCCCAGGTGCGCGAGTCCCAGGAATCAATTAGCGCCTGCTGCACGCTTACGACATCGACCGCCTCGGCGAAGCCCGGGCTAAACCTTTCACCGGTGGCTAAAGATTGCATGAATGCGAAATCCTCGATGGCAATTAGATCCTCGAAGCCGATGCTATTTGCTTGACCCGGCGCAAACGCCCCGTGGTACGGGAATCGATCTCCGCCGAAAATTGTCGTGTAACCAGAATTTAGGCCGGTTTCTTGACGGTAGTACTTAAGTTCATTTAGCTCTTCTAGGTTCCATGCCAGTGCCCCCTTGGTGCCGTACACCTCGAAGGCGTTTTGGCTCTCGGGGCCCACAACAGTGCGACTGACTTCGAAAGTGCCCGTTGCGCCGTTCGCGAATCGGCAGAGCATCGAAGCGAAGTCCTCGTTCTCCACTTCACCCGTCGGGTCACCTAGATTACCGCGCCCGTAGTGACTCGCCGCCCCTGTTGGCAACGGCCGCCGCGGAATTGTGGTGTTGCGCATTCCAACAACTTCGCTGATCTGGCCTACCAGGTACTGAGCCATCGACACCGAGTGGCTGAGAATATCGCTGGAGACCCCGTATCCCGCCTCGTCCAGCTTGAACCTCCAGGTTAGTAGACCAAGTTCATCACTTCCGTACATAGACAGGAAGCGACCGCGGTAATGCGTGATCTGCCCAAGTACTCCACTTGCTATCAGCTCACGTGCATGAATAACCAATGGCGACCACAAATAGTTGTATCCGACCCCCGTGGCCACATCAGCGGCCTTGGCATGCCCAAAAGCCGCCACCGTCTGCTCTGGCTTGCCACCGATTGGCTTCTCACTGAAAACAGCCTTACCTGCAGCCGTCGCAGCTTCAATCATCGGTAGGTGCATCATGTTGGGCGCGGTAACCCAAACAGCGTCGACGTCATCGGCGGTGGCGGCCGCCCGCCAGTCATCGGTTGCGCGGCGGAAACCAAAATCCGCAACGGCCCGCTCAAGCCGACTCGCATCGGTGTCTGCGCACACCACTAACTCGGGGTTGAAATCACGCTCGGGGAACAACGAAGGGATGCGCAGCGCAGAACGGCTGTGAGCCTGCCCCATCCATCCGAGGCCGAGCACCGCTATGCGGATCTTCTTCATCGCTGCACCCTGCCGAGGGCGGAGGTGACCGGGCACCGTGGGTCCGGCTCAAGTGACTGCCAGTCTGCGCGAATCCAATGGTGGGCCGGATCATCACAAAAACTCATTGTTCTCTCGGCAGCCGGACCTGCTAGCACATTTAGAAAGTACATCGGATACTCCGGGGGCGCGATAGTTGGGCCGTGGTAGCCCTGCGGAACGAGATAGATATCCCCATCATGAATCGTGACGGTGTCGTCGACGCTGCCATCTACGGTGTAGACGTGAAACAACCCTTGCCCTTCCTGGTCACCATGAGCTGACTCCTGCTTGCCAATTCGGAAGTAATAGATCTCCTCGTTATTGGTTGGGCAATCAGTGATTCCGTCATGGCGGTGCGGCGGCCAAGAGGACAAATTGCCACCGGGGGTGATCACCTCGCACACATTGATTTTATCGGCCGCCTTGAATGAATCCGGCGTTGCGATATTGGTTACCTGACGAGTAGCGCGACCGGCGCCGCGCACTTCGACCACGACTTCGGAAGCCGGCGTGTAGCAGGCCGGGTAGACATGCGTGGCCCGAGCGGTACAAAGGGCAACTTCACCGGCACCGGCGCTGACGGTCAATGTCGCTCCCAGCGGCACATAAAGCCAGTCACTTACCGCATCGAATACACCACGGCGCCCAGCCATCGGATAGGTAATTTCGTCGACGATGACAAGCAAATCGCGAGCCG
>CAMDKJ010000213.1 GCA_945900705.1 Bifidobacterium breve
CCGCACGTTTTGTGCGCACCTGCGATGCCTTCAACATCCCGGTGCTGACTTTCGTTGATGTTCCAGGTTTCTTACCCGGCACCGATCAAGAATGGAACGGCATCATCCGACGCGGCGCGAAATTGATTTACGCGTACGCCGAAGCCACCGTGCCCCTTGTCACCGTCATCACCCGTAAGGCTTATGGCGGCGCCTACGACGTCATGGGGTCCAAGCACCTGGGTGCCGATCTGAATTTGGCCTGGCCCACGGCTGAGATCGCGGTTATGGGCGGGCAAGGTGCGGTCAATATTTTGTACCGCAAAGAGCTCGCCGAATCAACCGATCCTGAGGCCGAACGCGCCCGCCTGTTTGCCGAGTACCAAGACACTTTGGCGAATCCATATATCGCCGCAGAGCGCGGCTATGTTGATCGCGTCATCTTGCCTCATGAGACTCGCCTGATTGTTACGCGCGGTCTACGCGCTTTACGCAATAAGCGAGCCACGCGACCGCCAAAGAAGCATGGCAATATCCCGCTGTGAACCCATCCTTGGCTTCAGATATTCGTATCGTCGCTGGCATGCCCACTGACGAGGAAATTGGGGTGATCGTTGCCGTGTTAACGGCGCGATCTGCAGCGAGGCCAACCAATATCCAGCCCGCGAGTCTTTGGGCGAGTAAGGCTCGACTAACCAGGCCGCCAATAAGTGCCGGGCCCGGTGCTTGGCGCGCATCCGCGATGCCAAGGTGACACCCATCCGCCTGCTTCTCGCATCCGCTTCTCCGGCTCGTAAGAACGTTCTCCTAGCCGCCGGCATCGATCCGATCATTGAGGTCAGCAACGTCGACGAGGAAGCTATGACCCGCGAACTGGGGGCCATCCCCCCGAGTGATTTGGCCCTTGCCTTAGCCAAGGCCAAGGCCGACGAGGTTGTCTCTCGATTAGATGTTGACGACGACACCGTGGTCATTGGTTGTGACTCGATTTTTGAATTGGCCGGAATCGGGTACGGAAAACCACTCACCCCGGCAGTCGCCACCGAGCGGATAACCGCCATGTCTGGGCAAACCGGCTTACTACACACCGGGCATTGGGTTAGTTACGGAGATCTCTCCGCCGGTGCCACCGCCACCACCAAAATCACTTTCGCCCAAATGAGTCCGGCCGAAATCTCCGACTACGTCGCCACCGGTGAGCCCTTGCAGGTGGCCGGAGCATTTACCCTCGATGGCCGAAGTGCCCCGTTTATCACTGAAATACAAGGTGATCCCAGCAATGTCCTCGGCATCTCGCTGCCAACCATGCGCCTGCTCCTGCACAAATTAGGAATCACCTGGACCGACCTGTGGATCAGCAAGTGAAACAAGTGGCTATTCTTCGATCACCACATGAAAGGTAGTAACGCGTGCGCACCGTATTGATCGCTAACCGCGGCGAAATTGCCATCCGAGTTATTCGAGCCTGCCGCGACGCCGGACTGCAGTCGGTCGCGGTTTACGCCGATCCTGACCGCGACGCCCTGCATGTGCGCCTAGCCGACAAGGCATTTGCCCTCGGCGGCAGTACCGCCGCTGAGAGCTACTTGGTGATCGACAAGATCCTTGCTGCCGCCAAGCAATCCGGTGCCGACGCTATCCACCCCGGCTATGGATTCTTGTCGGAGAACGCCGATTTCGCCCAAGCGGTAGTTGACGCCGGCCTGACCTGGATCGGCCCACCCCCCGCAGCCATCCGCTCCCTCGGCGACAAAGTAAGTGCCCGGCATATCGCCCAGCGTGCCGGTGCCCCGCAGGTACCGGGAACCGCCGATCCGGTCAAAGATGCCAGCGAGATCGTGGCCTTTGCGAAGGAGTACGGGCTACCGATCGCAATTAAAGCGGCCTTTGGTGGCGGTGGCCGGGGCATGAAAGTCGCCCGCACTATCGAAGAAATCCCTGAACTTTTTGAGTCCGCAGTTCGCGAAGCAATTGCTGCATTTGGCCGAGGTGAATGCTTCGTTGAACGCTACCTCGATAACCCGCGGCACGTTGAAACCCAGATGCTCGCCGATCAGCACGGCCACGTCATCGTGGTCTCCACTCGCGATTGCTCATTGCAGCGGCGCCACCAAAAGTTAGTCGAAGAGGCTCCGGCCCCGTTCTTGACCCAGGCGCAACACGATGAGTTGTACCGATCATCTAAAGCCATTATCAAGGAAGCCGGCTACACCAATGCCGGCACCTGTGAGTTCCTCATTGGTACTGATGGAACGATTTCATTCCTCGAAGTCAACACCCGCCTACAGGTTGAACATCCGGTCTCCGAGCAGGTCACGGGCATCGACCTCGTGCGTGAGCAATTCCGCATCGCCGAAGGTGGCGTCATTGAAGAAGTGGATCCGATCATCACGGGCCACTCAATTGAGTTCCGCATCAATGGCGAGGATCCAGGCCGCGGCTTCTTGCCCGCACCCGGAGTGCTAAATGTCTGGAACCCACCGAGCGGCCCCGGGGTTCGCATGGATTCGGGCTTCCAGGCTGGCGACGTGATCGGCGGCAACTTCGATTCACTGCTTGGCAAACTAATCATTACCGGTGCCGATCGCGCCGAAGCTTTGCAGCGCGCCCGCCGAGCCCTGGATGAATTCCAGATCGACGGTATCGCTACCGCACTAACTTTCCATCGAGAGGTCGTGCGCGATGAAGCATTCGCGCCCGCTGATCCGAATCAAACCTTCTCGGTTCACACCCGATGGATCGAATCAGAGTTCGACAATAAAATCCCGGCCTATGCCGGCGGTGCTAGTAATGATGACGAAGCCGGGGCCCGCGAAACCATGGTGGTCGAGGTCAACGGCAAGCGGGTCGAAGTGAGCCTGCCCGCAGGTTTCCAAGGCGCCAAAGGCGCGTCCGGCCCCAAGAAGCGCACCGCCAAGAAATCAGCGGCCGCCGCCTCGGGTGATTCGGTTACCACACCCATGCAGGGCACCATCGTCAAAGTTGAGGTTACAGAAGGTCAGCAGGTTGCATCCGGTGATCTCATCGTCGTAC
>CAMDKJ010000214.1 GCA_945900705.1 Bifidobacterium breve
CGTTGAGTGCGCGGATGGTATCAAGATCCCAGCCGACCTGCTGATTACCGCAACCGGCTGGACAGCTCCAACCAGCCTTCTAAACATGGCCGGCGATAGACCGATCTGGGATCCGGTAGCAGCCCGCTTCTTCCCGAGTGACCTCATCCCGCCATCGGTAATGGCCACCGGTGGAATAGTCGGTGACGGCACCATCGATCAACTAATCAAACATGGTCGAGCCGTGGGTGCTGAGGCGGCAGCCCGGGCCACCGGTGCAACGCCAAAGCCGGTGCCGCCGCTGACACGCGAGGCGCATCCCGCCCTTTTCCACGGACCCACCGCCGGTTTCCTTGACTTCTCCGAGGACGTCAAGAGTAAGGACATCATGGCCGCGGTCAAGGAGGGCTACGACTCGGCAGAACTAGCCAAACGTTTTACCACCTCGGGTATGGGCACCTCGCAGGGCAAGCTCGAAAATGTCAACGCAATGGCGATACTGGCCGAAGCCACCGGTCGTGACCTCGCAAGCACGGGTACCACGATATGGCGACCCCCCTATGCGCCGATCAGCCTCGGCGCCCTCGCGGGTCGCGCTTTTGACCCGGTTCGCATCTCACCAATGCAACCATGGCACGTCGAGCATGGTGCGGTACCTCTTATTGCCGGACAGTGGATTCGTCCTGAGCATTACGGGGATCCATCGGCGGAAGCACAAAATGTGCGAACCCATGTCGGCATCATCGATGTCACCCCACTTGGGAAAATCGATCTTCAAGGGCCCGACGTAGTCAAACTTTTGAACCTCGTTTACACCAACAACTGGGACAATCTTCAAATTGGCTCGGTGCGCTACGGAGTTATGTGCGCTGAGGACGGCGTGGTCATGGACGACGGGGTAACCGCCCGACTCGGGACCAATCACTATTTAATGACTACCACCTCATCAGGTGCTGCAACTGTTTGGGAAACGCTCGAAATGTGGTTACAGACCTCCCACCCAGACTGGAGTGTCAATGTAACGCCGGTCACCACTGCAATGGCGAGCATAAATATTGCGGGCCCAAACTCACGCGAACTCCTCGGACGGCTAACGGATATCGATCTGAGCCCCGAAGCATTCGGCTACATGAAGGTACGAACGGGATCGATAGCCGGGGTCCCTGATTGCGTAGTTTGGAGAATTGGCTTTACCGGCGAACTTAGCTACGAGATTCATGTTCCAGCTTCATTCGGCCTGCATGTGTGGGAAACCCTCCTGGCCATCGGCGCTGATCTTGGCGTCAGGCCCTTTGGGGTTGAAGCACAGCGAATTCTTAGATTGGAAAAAGGTCATCTGATTGTGGGCCAGGACACCGATGGACTGACCAAGGCGTACGAGGCTGGCCTAGGGCCACTGGTGAAACTGGGTAAGGATGACTTCGCAGGGTTACCGGAACTCAGGTGGCAGGAATCATTAGCAGGTGCGCACTCACAACTTGTGGCGATCGAGACCACTGACCCACAGTTGGTGCCACCGGAGGCCAGCCAGTTGGTACTAGGTATGGCCGAGATAGTTGGACGCATCACCTCTAGTCGCATGTCACCGACCTTGAAACGTTCGGTAGCACTTGCTCGAGTATCGGGCGAACTTTCAGTGCCGGGTTCGCGCCTCACCATCGTCCTGCCCAACGGTATCCGAGCCGAGGCGGTGGTTCGGGAGAATCTCTCGTTCATAGATCCCGAGGGGGTGCGTCTACATGGCTAATCATCACCCCACCATCTGGTCCGAGCCTGTTGCGCGTAGCCCGATTTCGATGCCCGGTACATATGTCGTTGTCGACGGGTGGGAGCAATGCGATCTCACCTCCAACGCAGCGATGACCCTCACCGATGAAAGCCACCGGACCAAAGTTGTGGTCAGGGCTACGCCCAATCACTCGGTGCGCGAGTGGTTACCCCCGCTGCGATCAAGTCGATATTCAGGTGAGATCTTGCAAGTCGGATCGGGTCCAGCAGAGTGGTACCTGATCGGCGCCGAGCCGCCCGCACTCATGGTTGAAGGTCTGCCGATTGAAGGCGGAGAAGGATTCGCCTCTTGGGTGGATGTTACCCACGGTCGGGCCCTGATGCGAGTCACAGGAGTCGATACCGACTCCATGCTGAGCAAACTTTGTGCCGTGAATCTCGCGGAGGGAACTACACCTAATAGTGCGGCCTTTCGCACCTCGATTGCCGGCGTGACCACCGATGTAATTCGAGATGATCAAGACGGATTGCGTTCTTATTTATTGCACTGCGAACGTTCATCGGGCCAGTACCTGTTTGAAGCTCTCTTAGATGCCGGTACTGAGTTTGGCTGCGAGCTTGGCCGGCGGGTGGCTACCTCATCTCCGGTTGGTGTCGTTAAAGAGCCAGGACCCGATCGATCAATATCGGCGTAGGGTTCGGGCGTGAATCGAACTCAAGGCAGCAATCGACTTATGGGTCGGTTATAGCCGTGCAGGTGAACCCCAGGGGATTGGTAATCGTCGCCAATCGATTGCCCGTCGAGCCTGCCCCTGCTGCCAAAGGCGCTGTCAGTTGGCGGCTCGCACCCGGAGGGGTAGTTTCGGTTTTGACGTCGGTGTTCGGAAATGAGCCCTGCACGTGGGTGGGATACGGTCAAGACTCTGCTCCTGCTCAGGCGGGAGCCATGCGACTGGCAGCGGTACAGGTCGATGCGGCGACCTACACGCGCTACCACTCGGGGTTTTGCAACAGCACCCTTTGGCCGCTCTACCACGACGCTATCCGCCCATCCAGGTTCCAGCAGGACGAGTTCGACGCATTTGAGCAAGTCAACCGTGCGTTCACCGACCGGATCGCGGACATCGCACCCTTGGGCACCTGCGTGTGGATCCATGATTACCACCTTCAGCTCGTGCCACTGCTGCTTCGCCAGCAACGCCCCGACCTCCGCATTGGCTTCTTCCTTCATACGCCCTTCCCGGCCACGGAAGTCTTTTCGCGACTGCCTTGGCGCGAGCAAATCCTTGACGGCGTCCT
>CAMDKJ010000215.1 GCA_945900705.1 Bifidobacterium breve
AGCGACGAGCCGGTGCGACAACGTGGGTACCGTGCGGCCCGAGTATGAGTTCGCTGACTGTTGGTAACCAGGTGTCGCGGCTTTGTAGGAGGTCATCGGTGGCTTCGGCACTTGCTCTGATCAGTGAAGGAACATCAAGGCCGCCTACCAGTTGCGATTGCAAATCGAGCAGTAGAGCCAGAGTGTGTTGGAAGGAGCGGCAGGCAACGCCACCCTCCTCGCTTGCGGCGTGCATCATGACAACCGTCTCAGCGCCCTCGGTGATTTTCGAACCAGCGGTATTAGTCACCGCAATGATTCGGCATTGGTTTTGATAGTGCTCTTGCGCGGCCAGAGTTTCGATAGAGCCACCGGAGGCTGATACGGATATCACTACGGTCTCGCTGGTGGCTTTCGGTAACAGGTCGCTACTCGCGAGCTCGGCGACCGCGTTGATGCCGAGGGCTCGCAACCTGCTGGCAGCAATGTTGTTCGCATAATGCGATGAGCCCATGCCGAGGAATACCAGGTGATTCGCCGGGGTGAGGGTCGGCCAAGGGTGCTCATCGGCTAGTCGATCAGCTAGACCACGGAGCTCTGCTGGCTTTTGCGCCAGGTCTTTGGCGAAGAGTTCGGGATTCATGCCGGGGTTTCCAATCGATCCAAGAGGGCGGGCAGTGCCGCATCTGGAACATATCGCCAATGCGGCAGATGTTTAACGGAGTAGACGAATTCACGGCACTCTTGCTGCACCTGAAATGGGCCCAGGAGTCTTTCGTCCAGCAGGTGCCCGGCATCGGCTCTGTTTAGTTCATCGCGGTAATTATCAAGGAATATCTCTTGGGCCATCACGATCCACGACACTACTTTTGCCGCATCGACATCGGGAGTGCGGTGAATTACGACGCGACCAACATGGTCAAGGGACGCGAGCATGCCCGCGACATCACGGGCCGCCGGTTGCTGCTGCATCCGTTCGACCGCGGTTTGCAGTGGATTACCATCAAAATCGGTGACGTGGTAGGCGTAGGGTGCATTGGTGCGCAGGATTTGACCAACATGAAGATCCCCGTGCACGTCGATGAGCGGGGTCCCGACGCACTCAGATATTGGATGCAGGCATTGCTGAATGCGGGATTCCAACGGACGAAGTCGCGCACCTTCGTCGCCATCGACTAAAGAGATTGCTTCGGCAAGATCTTGGCCCGCGGCCGCATACCAACTTTGAGCCTGTGCTTCGGTGGCGTCACTAATACCAGTGCGCGAAAGTGCAACATGCATTTGCGCGGTCAGTACCCCGAGCTCGATGGGGGCGTTGAGCGCACCGGACTCTTCTCCGCGAACGTGGGCGCGCACATCGGCAACCGCCCACTCCCAGCCGTCCTGCGTGCCGGGTAGGTACTCGGTGACAATCGCCGAGAGTTTTAGCGCACCGGTTTGGCTGTCTCGTTGGTGGAGTAGCCCCCAGGGTCGAGGCATGGCGGTGAACCCGGCGTCAACTAGAGCTTGGAGTCGAGCCGGCGCGGGATGTCCGGCAGTATCGGTATGCAGCAACCATTTGACGACCGCGCGATCGCCAACGATCACCGACCTGTTGGTCTGATCTACCGTGATCTCGCGCTCACCGACGGCAGACTCGGCGTACCAGACCGTGATGACCTCATCCGAATTAGGGGCCTGCCCTGAGACCAATGCGGCTACCAAATGATCAGCATCGCCGGGGTTCATGCCGCGAGCCGGCTTCACGCGGGTGGGCCGACCGTTCCGAGTGCGACAGCTTCAATGATGTCAGCGCCGGCGCGCAGTCCGTCGCGTTCGCGGATCAGTGCACCGATCTTGGTCATGCGGGCAAGAAGTTCGTGGTTTCCAAGCAGTTTCTCTAGTGCATCGAACATTTCTTGGTCGGTGAATGCATAGGTTGACAGCCGCACCCCAAACCCGAGTTCGTCCATCCGCTGGGCATTGTCGTACTGATCCCAGAACAGGGGGAGCAAGATCATCGGCTTACCGAAGTGGAGTGATTCAGTGGTGGTGTTGTTGCCACCGTGGGTAATTACGAGATCAACCTGGGGGATGACCTTTGTCTGGGGCAAGAACTCCATGCCGATCATGTTGTCTGCTAATTCAAAATCTTCATGCTGGGGGCCCTTGCTCACAATGAAACGATGCGGAGTGCGACCAAGTACGTCAACCAAGCGCTTCATCAGATCTACATCTGCACTGCCGAGTGAGCCAAGCGATAGATAGATCAGCGCACTGCCATCGGGTCGGTTGCGCGCAAGCTCAGGCAGATTGAAGTCTTGATCGGTTTCACGAACACTTGAGTCCATACGGTGCCAAGTCGAATTGAGGGGTCTAACGTCGACGTAGTCCGCCTCCCTCGGAAAGACGTATAGATTTGCAGCCGTCGATTCGTGAATGAATTGCAAATCGGGCAGTGGGGCTGCTCCCTGTTCGATTACCCACTCATTGAAGTTAGTCCAGGTGGAGCGGTGGGTGTTGTCGTATTCCGCGCGAAACGCATCCCATTGGATGCGGTCATTTTCCGGGTGGCCAGAGTATGCGGGGGCGATATTTGGTCCAGTTATTTCCAGTGGGTTGCAGGAAACTATACGTATGAACGGCACTCCGGCAGTCATCAATGCGGGAAAACAGATCACATTGTCCTCGACCACTACATCGGGCTTGACGCGCGCAATAATTTCGCGCAGTTGTGGTTCGCAATACTTTGCACCATCAATCAACGCTTGCCATGTTGGCAGCATGAATGTTGAGAGTTGATCTATCGTGGGTTTGCGAAACTCCGGTGAGGTGTCGCGGATGAAATCCTTCCAGAACTGACCGGCATCTTGCTCAACATCGCTGTCAGCGGGTGGCGCGAGGTCAACTAGATCCTCCTCAAAGCCCAAGGCTTTGAGTTTCCCTGACCAGGAAGCCTCTGCGGCGAAAACAACGCGATGCCCGCGTTCCAGCAGGACTTTGCCAATTCCGATGCACTGATTGGTAGGACCGTAGGCAGATTCCGG